>JAICVT010000277.1 GCA_025935235.1 Ktedonobacterales bacterium
CTGGATCGTCGAGCGGACCTTCGCGTGGTGGGGCGGGCTGCGCCGCTTGGCCAAAGACTACGAGTACCAGGTCGAGTCCAGTGAGGCGCTGATCTATGCCGGCATGAGCCGCCTCATGCTGCGGCGGATAACCCGCGCCAACGTCTGTTCCAGCCCTGCTGGATAGCTTTCAAAACAGTTTCTAAGAGTACACGCGCCCGGCCGCGATATCTCGGCTGACAAAGACTTGAACCGGCGCTTTAGCAGGCAATGGCTAATACTCGGTCGCGCTATGCTGATATAGACTGATGTAGTTTGAGGAGCGTCTTGGACCGGCTACGCAGCCGAGATGCCGTTTCGTCGTTCGACACACTGGCCATGGTCAGGTTTCTACAACCGAATGATGCAACGCCGTATCAGGAGCGGCCAGCACACGGAAAGGGGCCTCTCATGAAGCGCGCCCTGCTCATCCTCTCCAGCCTGGGGCTGCTCTGCGCGATCGTCGTGCTGGTCGAGGGGTCGCTGCCCTCGCAGATGACGCAGCGCCTGCCCGATCAGCAGGCCATCGGCGTCGCCCTGCTCGGCATCGTGCTAGCGCTTCCGTTCCTGGGCGTCCTCGACGCTATCCTCGGCGTCATCGCCGCACACCAGCGCTGCGCATGGCGCTGGCGCGCGGCCTTCATCGCGCTGGCGATCATCACCCTCCCGCTGTATATCGTCGGGTCTATCCTCTCTCTGATGGCCGCATCTGTCGACCAGGACATCGGGCCGATCGTCCTCCCGCTGCTCTACTTCTCCATCGTGGTCTTCCTCGCCGCGCTCGTCTTCGCCCTGCGCCCACCCGCGCAGCCCGTGGCGCCGCCAGCGAGTGTGAGCCACACCATTGACAGCCGCCCGCCGCGCGAGTAAGCTGCCAGCGACGGCGCTCGCAGGCTGATGAGGATGTTCAGGAAGCGCGCCGCCCGCTGAAAGGATGGCGCGCATGAAGTGGATCGAGGGCTGGCTGGGCGCCGTGGCGGGCGTGATGGGCCTGCTCCTCTCTGTGTACTCGTCGCTGACCGCGTCGCACACGCTCAATCTGGTGGATGTCTATTCGGCGTACTCGGCGCCCGGCGGTGGCTACGTCATCAGCCCGCAATGGATACGGCTGCTGACCGGGCTGCCAACGATTACGGCGACCGCGCTCTTCGCGGGCGCGCTGTGGGGCCTCTGGCTCGACCTCCATGGTCAGCGCGCGCAAGGGCGCGTGCTGCTGCTGGGCTGCTCAACCATCATCATCCTGCTCACCTGGTTCGCCGCTTCGACAGCGGCGCTGTTCACGCTGGCGCCCGCGATGCCATTCGCCGCGCTGGCGATCGTGGCTGGGTTGATCGCCTGTCTGCGACGGGAGCGCCAGGTGGATGGCGCTCGCTGATCGCAACTGATCGCATTGGATTGCGCGCTGGCGCGAGCGCGCCAGACTCGCCAGATCGAGGAGGAGCGCGACATGAGGTGGCTCGAAGGGTGGTTTGGCACGGCGTCGGGCGTCATGGGAGCGCTGTTCGTCGCGGCAATCTCGCTGCTCACCCCGGCCTACTCAGTATCATCGCAGGGAGGGTGCTCCACCGATAGCAGCGGGACAACGGTCTGCTATGGCTCTATGGGTGATGGACCGGTCAACACCGGGCCGCAGCCTGGGCTGCTGATCCTCGCCATCGTCCTGCTGATCCTCTTCATCCTCATCATCGTCGGGACATGGCTCGACCTGAGCGGCAGGCGCACGGCGGGTCGCCTGATCCTGCTGATCAGCGTCACGCTGATGCTACCGCTGTGGATGGTAGGCGGGCCAGCGCTGGCCCATCACCCCGCGCCGCTGGCGCTGACGCTGCCCTTCGCACTGCTGGCGTTCGTCGCGAGCATCCTGGCCTGCGTGCGCCGCGATGCGCCACCCGCAGGGGCTATACCCGCCCAGAGTTGAGGGCGCGGCGCTGATTACGAGCGCCAGCCATGTGCGATATGCGCGTGGAACGGCATTCTCACCTGCCCATCCTGCATCACGGCCCGCAGCGGCGCCTGCATCTCCTCATGGAGCGCGGCCAGAATCGCCTGCCGCGCGGGCGCGTCGAGGTCGCGCAGCGCGGGGGCTGTGGCTGGGTCGACATCCAGCTCCCAGGCAAGCAAGGCTTCGGGATCCGCAAAGCGCGCGGTCAGCGACAGCGACTCGATCTCGACGCGCTGGAAGCCAGCGTCTGCCAGCAGTCCGCGCAGCTCCTCCGCATCGCCGAGGGAGAACATCCCCTGCACGCTCGATCTCCCCAGGCGTCGCTGGCTCACCTCGTCGAGCGCCTGGTAGAACGGATGGCGCTCCATCGCCTGCCACACGCCCAATCCCACGCGCCCGCTCGCGCTCAGCGTGCGGCGCATCTCCGCCAGCGCCGCGCGCCGGTCGGCGAAGTACATCAGCGCGAACTGGCACACGATCACATCGAATGCGCCATCGGGGAACGGGAGTTGCTCAGCCTGACCGAGCCGCCAGTCAATCGCCAGCCCCTCGCGGTCGGCGGCCAGGCGCGCCACCCGCAGCATCTCCGGATTGCGATCCAGCCCGAACACCTGCCCTTGCGTCCCCACCAGCGGGGCGAGGCCTCGGGCGACAACGCCCGTGCCGCATGCCACATCCAGCGCACGCTCACCGGGCTGAACCTGTACGGCTCGAATCACCTGCGCAGCCCACGGCGACATCAGCGCCGGGATCATGACGCGCTCATAGGTTTCCGCCAGATAACCCATGCTCGTCCTCCATCTCCACGCCCGGCGCGCCGCGCTCAGCTCACGGCATGGGCGGGGTGGCGCCGTTGCTCGCCGCCAGCCGGATGCGCGGCAGCAGCGCGCGGTCAACCTCGCCCAGCCGCGCTGGCCCCGCCGCCACGATGGCCGCCCGCAGCCGCTGCGCATCGGCGATCAGCGGCGCCACCTCGATTCCCAGGCAGCGCGGGGTGAAGGCGCTCAGGTAGTCGGCGCCCGTCTGGAGCTTCAGCGTCGCGCCGCGATAGTTGCCATTGAGCAGGTGGTAGCAGCCGACCCCGACCTGCAAGATACCCTTGTAGAGCACACGGATGGGGTCTGGCTCGGCGTTCCAGAGCGCCTCCAGTGTCTCGTGCGCCTCGAAATACTCGCGCTGGTTGAACTGCTCGACACCGCGCAGCAGCCCAGCCGGCGGCGGCTCGCCACAGCGCGAGCGGGGGCGCAACTCTGGCCCTGGCGGCTCGCGCCGGTTGTAGAAGCGCATCCCTTCAGGCGGCTCAGGTGGCTCAGATGGGTCGGTTAGGTCGCTCATCTTGTCGCCTCGCCACTCGCCACGCAGCTCGCCTTACCAGTCGCCACGCAGCTCGACCTCCAGCTCCAGCTCCACACCGCAACGCTCACGCACCGTGCGCCGCGCCAGCGCGATCAGCGCCACCACATCCGCCGCGCTGGCGCCACCGGTGTTGACGATGAAATTGGCGTGGCGCGATGAGATCTCGGCGCGCCCGATACGCGTCCCCTTCAGCCCGACCGACTCGATCAGCCGACCGGAGAAGTCATTGGGAGGATTCTTGAAGACCGAGCCAGCGCTCGGCTGCGGCGGCTGGGTGTCCTTGCGATGCTGCTTGTAGCGCGCCACCCGCTCCAGAATCGCGGCGGGCTGGTCGCGCCGCAGGATGAAGCTTGCGCCAGTAATCATCTCCGTCGGCTCGATCAGCGCGCGCGGCGCCGCCTGTGGATGGCCATTGTCGTCGAAGGCGACGCGGCGGGCGGCGCGGAAGCGGCTGTGGCGATAGGTCAGCCCCAGCTCACTGGCGGTCAGCTCGCGGATCACCGCGCGGTCTGGCTCACCCTCCGCCGCGCCGGGAGCGAAGAGCACGCGCGCCGACTCCAGCGTGTCGGACACGCAGACACCGTGCGCTCCGGCGTTGCTGACCACCGCGCCACCGATGGTTCCCGGCACGCCAGCCGCCCACTCCAGCCCGGCCCAACCACGCGCGCCCAGATCGTTGACCAGCTTGGGCAGGCTGACCCCCGCGCCCGCGCGCAGCCGGATGCGCTGGGCGCTCTCTGGGTCATCCTCCAGCGGCTCCAGCGACCAGCCGGTCAGCAGCATGCGCGCCGCGATGCCCCGCGCGCCAGCATCGGCATAGAGCACATTCGTGCCATTGCCGACCAGCATCAGCGGCCAGCCGCGCTGGGCGGCGCGCGTTACCAGTTGCGCCAGCGCATCCTCTTCCGTGATGCTGGCCCAGGCGTCGGCGGGGCCGCCGACGCCAAAGGTGCCGTGGCGCGCCAGCGGCTCATCCACGCGCGCCAGCTTGCCGAACGCCTGCCGCACATATGCGCGCATCTCATCCTGTTCCACTGGTTCCACCGGTTCCACTGATTCCGACGCCGCCGCCATGCTGCGCTCCCACTTCGTCATCCCGCTCATCTCGCTCGCGCTGGCTCGATGCTCGCCAGACCCCCATCAGTATACACAGATCGTCGCGCCTACCAGGATGCGAAATGTCACACTGGCGTCGCCAGGCGGCCACAGTGAGCGCCGCGATGTTTCGTTTTCCTCCTTTTGGACCACCGACTGGAGCGCACGCAGCGAGAAATAGTCTGATATGATGGAGCTACTGTACCCCATTCTCCAGTTCCCAATGGCGGTCATCCGCCGACCACTACACAGGAGAAATCCACATGGGAGTAGACGACACAAAGGCGACCAATAAGCCCGCCAAGGCGAGCGCGGGATTCTCGGCTGAGGAAAAGGCCGCGATGCGGCAGCGCGCCAAAGAGCAGAAGGCAGAGGCGAGCAGGGCTGAGGACGAGGCTGCCTGCACCGCGGCGATCTCCGCGATGTCGGCGCCAGATCGCGCGATGGCCGAGCGGCTGCACGCGATCATCACGACCAGCGCGCCAGCCCTCGCGCCTAAAACGTGGTATGGCATGCCCGCCTATGCCAACCAGGACGGCAAGATCGTCTGCTTCTTCCAGCCCGCCGAAAAGTTCAAGACGCGCTATTCGACGTTTGGCTTCAATGACAGCGCGCGCCTCGACGATGGCGGCATGTGGCCAGTCGCCTACGCGCTGAAGGAGTTGACGGGCGCCGATGAGGCGAAAATCGCCGCGCTGGTGAAGCAAGCGGCGAGCTGAGCGAAGCTGGCGGTTGCAACCGCGCCTGGGAGGCCTTTCAGGCCGCGAAGCTCGGCTCCGCCTGCCGTCTGCGCGGACGGGGATGCGAATCTCAACCCGCACAGGCGGGTTTCGCCGCGGGCCGAGAGGGCCGCCTCCCAGGCGCGACTTCAGTCGTCAGCAGCGGCCCGCTAACCGTTGGGCAGGGTGTAGTGGTAGTCGCCAGGAACGATGGCGGCAGTGTAGCCCGTGAACATCTGGTAGAAGACATCCTTGGGCAGATAGTGGATGTAGTACTCTGAGGAATCCACAATCCTGAGGCCCTGCGCGTCTCCGCCGACCACGACGAGAAAGTGCCCGCCATCGAAGAAGTGGTAGTAGCCGTAGCTGATATGGACGTTCACAATCACGGGCATGCCCAACTGCTCGGTCAGATAGAGGAGCTGGTTGTATGTCAGCGACGTGCTCTGATCGGCGCGCAGGTTGTGCTTGGCGGCCACCACCACGAAGCCGTGGCGATTGAGCAGCCCGCCGTTGGGCGAGATGTAGGAGCCTAGCTCGTCAATCTCATGCCCGATGGTCGCGCCGCGCACGCCGTAGGCTGTCAGCACCTCTGAGAGCGCCGCCGCACTGCATGCCGCGCCGCCCCACTCCTGGAACTGGGCATAGTTGTCGTAGAGGTCGGGGCGCAGCAGTTGTGTCTCTGGCCGCACGAGCGTGGTGGTCGCGCCGCCCGGCGCGAGGCCAGCCTGCGCCTGCGCGTTCATCAGCGGCTGCGAGAGCTCGCCCATGCTTCCCGGCGCGTGCGCCAGCGCCAGCAGCATCGCCGCCAGCGCCAGCACGGCCCGCACGATGGTCCACGGGTTGCGCGCGGTTCGCGCCAGCGCGCGGGTGTCGAGCCGCACCCGATGCGGCGCACGCACGGGACGATAGGCC
>JAICVT010000433.1 GCA_025935235.1 Ktedonobacterales bacterium
GCGCGAGCGGCGAGACTAAGACCCCACGTAGATGACGTGGTTGATAGGGCGGACGTGGACACCGGGTAACCGGCGGCGAGGTCTTCGAGACGTCGCGTGCCTTCCAAGCGCACCGTCCCTAATGGTCGTCGGCTTGGCTACCCGCTTTCCTTTCCAGGATTCCCATTCACGGGTGTGTCGTTCTGGTTTGCGCGCATCCAGCGGATCAACTGATCTGGCTGACGCCTTGCGACGCATGCCACGCAAGCGACCTCCAGCAGGCAGACTTGCCCGCTCGGCAAAATTGAAGCAAGTAATCACACATCATGCGCTCTCATCCAGACTATGTGGCCCGCGGCGCGGCGCGCGATCGGGTGGCGAGAGATCGCCGCTCAGCGCACGCGGATCGCGGAGAGAGCAGACTGTAGCGCAGACAATCGTGACGCACTGGCGCGTCACCCAGGCCCGGTTGAGCGTAGCGTGTACGCTCCCGGGCCTATCTGTCTATTCGTGCGCTAGCCACGCGCTCGGCCCGCTCGTGCGCGCTCCAGGCGCGATGAGCCGTGTGGCGCCATCTGGCCTGGGGTATGCGGAAGAGTACCGTGAACGAGCGAAAGTACCATGTCCCGAGCATGGTCGAAGCATGCGAGGGCGTTGGCCGGAGCGCCGGGCAGCGCGCCGTTCTGTGGCGTCGCATGGCGCTTCCATTGTGTAACCTGATGAGGATACCTTTCGTATAGTAAGTGATACGGCAGGTAAAAGATGTCTGAAATGCTGTTGGCGCGATAGAATCAGAGAGAGCGCATCTGGGCGCTCGCCACGGACTCTGGTCACTCAGAGTGTCAGTGGTGCGCCCACCCGCATGCGGCGTTGAGAGGCGATCCACTGGGTGTCCGCGAAGGACACAGGACGCCTGGCTGGAAGTCAGCGTGAGCCGCGCGACGATGGGCAACGTTCCCGATGCGTTTACTGATCCGCCACTGGCGCGCAGACCTCCGGCAGCGCCGGAGTGTTCTGGCTTCACGCGGAAGCCCGGCGACGCGCTACAACTGTAGCGCGCGAACCTGCTAACTCCCTGACGGGGAATAGAGACGTGTCGCGCCCCGAGGCGCATGAGACATCTGGACCGTCTGGGCCAGATGACTGAGCGCGCCGGGCGTGCGCGGCGCTTGAGGCGTTCTTCTCCCGCCGAGGTGATGGAACGATGACGACAAACCAACGCGAGCTTGAACAGCTTCTGGGCGAGTCTCGCAAACGAGGATATGTACGGCGCGCCGAGCTTGAGGCGGCCCTCCGATCCGCCCTGCCTTCCGCCCCACGCTCTGCGGGGCGCGATGCGGGGCGTTCCGCCGGGCGGCCTCAGGCGCGACGCGCTGGCGGCACGAGGGGCCAGACTCCTCCGTCTGATCGCGACGCCAACGTCACACCGCAAATCGAAGAGCTGCATGACCTGGATGCGGCCATCGAGCTGTTCCTTGCCAATGACGTTGACATCGTTGATGACGACGAGGAGGCTGCCCGCGTGCAGGAGGACGAGGAAATCGAAAGCAGCATCCACGCCATGGAGACTGAGAGCGCTCCACTCGTCGACCTGCCAGACGAATCGGAAGTGAGTGGCGCACGTCTGCGCCGTGTGCAGGAAGTCGCAAAGGCCGCTGAGCGCGGTGAAGCGGCGGAAGTGGACACGATCACCGCCTACCTGCGGGAGATCGGCCGCGTTCCGATGCTGAGCCACGCCCAGGAGATTGATCTGGCCCAGCGCATCGAAGCAGGCGATAAAGAGGCGGTGCAGCAGTTCGTGCTGGCCAACCTGCGCCTGGTGGTGAGCATCGCCAAGCGCTATGTGGGCCGCGGTCTGTCGCTGCTCGACCTGATTCAGGAGGGCAACATCGGGCTGATGCGCGCCGTGCAGCGCTACGACTGGCGGCGCGGTCACCGCTTCAGCACGCACGCCACCTGGTGGATTCGCCAGGCGATCAGCCGCGCGGTAGCCGACAAGGGGCGAGCGATCCGGCTCCCCGTCTATGTCAACACCGCGCTGAATCGCGTGCGGCGCGAGCGCCAGCGGCTGGTGCAAGAGATGGGGCGCGACCCCACCGAGCAGGAGTTGGCCGACGCCCTGGGGATGGACGTCGAGCGCCTGCACGAGCTGGAGGCCGCCCCCGGCGCCCCGATCTCGCTGGAGTTGCCCGTCGGCGAGGACGAGGAGCAGGAGCTGGGCGATGTGCTGGCCGATGAGAACAGCACGTCACCCGAAGAGGTGGCCACCACCCGCACGATGAAGCAGGAGGTGCAGGACGTTCTGGAGGATGTGCTGACCCCCCGCGAGCGGCTGGTCTTGCAGCTGCGCTTCGGGCTGGGCAGCGGGCACACCTTCCCACTGGAGCAGGTAGGCCGCCAGCTCGGCATCACCCGCGAGCGTGTGCGCCAGATCGAGGCGGGCGCGCTGGCCAAGCTCCGCAATCCGAAGGTGCTGGAGCGCCTGCGCAGCTAATGCGCGGCTCTCCAGAGCCTTCGCACGAACGCCCCTGACCGGTTCAGCCGATCGGGGGCGTTCGTGCGTCTCTGGCGCCATCGAGATTGCGCACGAAATCGCTGGTCCATTTAGCGACGCAGCTGGCGCGCAGGGCTGGTAGAGCGCGGAAGCTTGCGGCGTGAGATCCCCTGACCCACCCTCATTGGAAAAGATTGCCCAACACATGGTAGTGAAGAGTGGGCGGTGCATGGTGCAAGAGTGACAATGCCAGGCATGACATTGACGGGGGATTTCCCCAAGTCTCGCCCCGAGGCTAAAGGCAACTTCGGCAGTTGCCGCCTCGTGTTCGCTGCAATCTTTGCCAACTACCGACTCACGCCGCTAGTCAGGTAGCTCTGTTTCCCAGTTCTTCGCCTGGATGAGTACATCGAGTTCGCGTTGGCGTTTGGCCAGCGCATCAATCTCGTCGCGAAGTTGTCCGACGTCTATTGTCGGCAGGCGGCGAATCTCAGCGGCTCCATAACGATCTACCCGCTCTGAAGCGGCATCCGCCACTGAACGCAAGATGTTTTGGTGGAGCGTCAAGGCATCGCGCTGGGCCAACGCCTCGGTCAGCGTCACCTCGGAGGACAATTGCGTCGAGATATTTGCCCGGTTGATCTTAAAAATCAGCGTTTCGAGTTGAGTGACCAGCGCGGCGATCTCGCGTCGCAGTCGGGCAGGGTCTTCGTGTGGCTTCTCGCCCTCCTGTACCCAACTACTACGCTTCAGGCGATCCTGAAGCTGCGTTAGACGTTTCTGGATGTCGCCGCGCTCGATCAGCGCCTCGGCCAGTTTCATGTCTCCACCACGTGCGCTTATGGCGGCACGTTGCCATCTAACTGAGCTTGGCGAGCGCGTCGCCGACCAGCTCCTCCTCGGTGCGTGGGCCAATGGCGCCGATCACCAGCGGCGTGGTCGGCGGGAAGCGCTTGAGCAGGCCCAGAATCTGCTCGGCGCTGACGCCATCAATGGCCGCCTTCAGCTCC
>JAICVT010000593.1 GCA_025935235.1 Ktedonobacterales bacterium
ATGCTGACGGCGGCGGCGGCGCGTGACCTGCGCGTGGCGGCTGAGCGGCTGACCGGGCGCGCGCCGCGCTACGTGGTCAACAGCCACTTCCATCCCGATCACACTGTCGGCAACATCGTCTTCGACGACGCCGCCATCATCTCCACCACGCCGACCGCGCCGCTAATCGTGGAGCATGTGGATGCCTTCCTGCGCGAACTGCGCGAGCGTGGCGCAGAGCTGGACGCCCAGGCGCGCGCCGAGGCCGCCGCCGCGACTGATCCCGCCGTGCGGCTGGACATCGAGCAGCAGAGCGACGACTTCGCGACGCTGGAGCGTGAGGCCAGCCAGACGCGCTCACGCGCGCCGGACATCGCCTTCGACTCGCGGCTGACGCTGCGCGGCGCGACCCGCCATGCCGAGCTGATCTCGTGGGGCGGCGGGCATACCTCCAGCGACGCCGTGCTCTATCTGCCGACCGAGCGCATCCTGTTCGCAGGCGACCTGATCTTCTATCGCTGCCACGCCTCGATCAACTACGGCGACCCCGTAGAGTGGCTACGCGTTCTGGGCGAGATGGAGCGGCTGGATGTCGCGACGGTGGCGCCGGGACATGGCGCGGTCGCGCCGCGCGAGGCCATCGCCGAGCAGCGCGCCTATCTGGAGGCGATGTTGGCGCTGGCCCTGCAAGCCGTCGAGGCGAATCGCAGCGAAGCCGAGATCGCCGCCATGCCGCTGCCCGCCGCCTACCGCGACTACGGCTTCGCCAGCGGCTTCACGCAGACCGTGCAGGCGCTGGTCGAATATCAGCGCAAGCGGACGACGAGCGCATAATCGATAGCGGAATACAGCGGGGCTTGAGCGCCCGGAAAACGTGAGCGGGAACGTGCTGCGCAAGATTGATTGTGTGATGATTCGCGTGGATGATGTCGCCGCCGCCGCGCGCTACTACGAGCGGGTCTTCGGCCTGCTGCTCCAGTGGAGCGGCGACGACGCCATCGGGCTGCGGTTTCCCGACTCAGATGCGGAGATTGTCCTGCATCGCGATGATGACATCCCAGGGCCGGTCGAGGTCTACTATCTCGTGGATGATGTCATCGCAGCGGTTGACGCTGCCGTCAGCCAGGGCTGCGAGTTCTTGACGCCGCCCTTCGACATCACTGTCGGCAAGTGCGCGGTGATCCGGGACCCCTTTGGCGTCCGGCTGTGCCTGCTGGACCTCACCAAAGGGTTGCGACCGCTGAATCTGGCTCCGGATGCAGCGCAAGGGAGCGACCAATGACACTACCGCCAGCCGCGCCAGAGACCTTTCTGGAGCGCATCGTCGCCGCGACCCGCGCTGAGCTGGCCGAGCGCCAGGCGCGCACGCCGCTGGAGACGCTGCGCGCTCAGGCGGCGACCGCCCCCGCCCCGCGCGACTTCGCGGCGGCGCTGCGCCCGCATCCCGCTGGCCCGGCGCGGCTGATCGCCGAGGTCAAGCGCGCCTCGCCCTCGAAGGGGCTGCTGGCCGAGCGCTTCGAGCCGGTGGCCCAGGCGACGGCCTATGCGGCGGGCGGCGCGGCGGCCATCAGCGTGCTGACTGAGCCGCGCTACTTCCTCGGCGCGCTGGAGCATCTGAGCGCCGTGCGCGCGGCGGTGGATGTTCCTGTGCTGCGCAAAGATTTCCTGCTCGATCCCTATCAGGTCTATGAGGCGCGGGCGGCGGGCGCGGACGCAGC
>JAICVT010000022.1 GCA_025935235.1 Ktedonobacterales bacterium
AGCTCGGTGGCCAGCGAGAAGGTGGAGACGCGCCCGCCGGTGGACCCGCCAATCGAGAAGCGCTCGTCGCCGCCCGGCCAGTTCTCCGCGCCGTGCGCGTAGGCGCCGAGCAGCGTCACCTCGCGGTTCCAGATCGGGCTGAGGTCGAGCCGTGTCCAGTGGAGCGAGCGCGCCGCCAGCACGACCACGCCGCCCTCGCGCGCCCAGGTCAGCGCCTGCCGCAGCGAATGCTCCGTGCCGAGCGTGTCATACACCACATCGAAGCCGCCGACCACCAGCTCCGCGCCGATCTGGCCACGAAAGAGCTTCGCGCTGGTCATGCGCGCCACCGCCGCCACGCCATCCTCTGGATAGAGGATGCGCGAGGCGCCCATGCGGGTAGCGACCTCGACCTGATAGCTCTGCTCTGGCGCGACGGTGATGTTGAGCATCGGCGCCAGCACGCGCAGCGCCTGCGTGATGAGCAGCCCATGCGTCTCGGCGCCCAGAACCAGCGCCTGATCGTCCACGCGTGGCTGGTAGCGCAGAGCGGCGTGCAGCGCGGCGGCGGTCGGCTCCAGCAGCGCCGCCTGCTCCGGCTGCATGCCATCTGGCGTCAGAAAGAGCTGGCGCTCGTGGACGACCATCTCGTCGCCCCAGCCACCACCCACCTGCTGCGGCCCCGGCAGATAGCGATTCTCGCAGAGCGCGTAGACGCCCATCGCGCAGTGGCGGCAGGGTGGCTCGATCTCGCGCGTGGCGCAGCACTGGCCGCTCTGATAGGCCACCCGGTCGCCTACCCGCAAGAAGCGCGTGTCAGGGCCGACCTCGATCACCTCGCCGATCACCTCGCGCCCCAGATAGATGCGGTGTGTCTGCGGCGCCGCGGTCGGCGCCAGCCCGGCGGACATCGCCGTGATCGTCTGCCGCACTTCATCCAGCGCCATGCCCGCCATGATGTTGCGGACGCGCACCCAGCGGCCATCGGGGAGCGGCGGAGGTGGCATGTGGCGCACCCGCAGCGGCGCGACCGGGCTGAAGTAGATGCGGCGCGAGGCGCTGCCCAGGGTTCGCACGCTCAAGGCCCGCGCGGGATTCAGGTCGAGATAGGCGCTATACATGCGGCGGAGACTCCTGCGTGCTGTACAAGGTGACGATGTCGAGTATAGCGCCCGCACGCCGCCAGCGCAACGCGCCCACCCCCAAGCCCCTCCCCCGCTGCGCGGGAGAGGGGAGCTACGGGCGTTCTCATGAATTGTCGCGCCGTGGCTAACCGCATGCCCCCAGCGGAAACAAAAGCCCCTCTGCCGCCGCAGCGGGGGAGGGGGTGGGGTTGGGGGCGCTCGTGTTAACGCTTCTCTTACACTCCTCCTACGATCCTCTAACATCCTGTCTACACACCTCTAACGGCTGGTGGGCGATACTCACCTACAGAACGCCGATGCGCCAGCCCACGCCGGGCGCGAATGCCCGGACGCGGCAAGCGAATCGGCGCGTGTAGTGAGAAAAGCGAACGCAAGGCGCCCTACAGGCAGGTCCGAGCCACTGCAAGCGTAGCGCTTCAGGAGGAGAATACCCGTGGCTGCGAAGCTCCAACCCATCGCTGATCGTGTGGTCGTCAAGCCCGTGCAGAAGGAAGAGATGACCAAGTCCGGTCTCATCATCCCCGATACCGCGAAGGAAAAGCCCCAGGAGGGCGAGGTCATCGCGGTGGGCGTCGGCAAGCTGCTGGACAATGGCAAGCGCGCCGAGATGGAGGTCAAGGTCGGCGACCGCGTCCTCTTCGCCAAGTACGGCGGCACGGAGTTCAAGTTGGATGGCGATGAACTGCTCGTGCTGCGCGAGTCCGACATCCTCGCCGTGATCAATCACTCCGAGAAGTAGTCCAGACGGCTACCAGACAGCCTCAACACGCATAGGAGAGTACACGCACATGGCCAAGCAACTCGTCTTCGACGAGGCAGCGCGCCGGTCCCTCAAGAAGGGCATTGACACCATTGCCGCCGCTGTGAAGACCACCCTGGGGCCTAAGGGCCGCAACGTCGCCATCGACAAGAAGTTCGGCTCGCCCTCGGTCACGCACGACGGCGTGACGGTCGCCAAAGAGATCGTGCTGGAAGATCCCTTCGAGAACATGGGCGCCCAGCTTCTCAAGGAGGCCGCGACCAAGACCAACGATGTCGCGGGTGACGGCACGACCACCGCGACCGTGCTGGCGCAGGCCATCGTGACCGAGGGTCTGAAGAATCTGGCCGCTGGCGCCAACCCGATGCAGCTGCGCCAGGGCATCGAGAAGGGCGTCGCCGCGATCGTCGAGTACATCCGCAGCGAGGCTACCCCGGTCGAGGGCCGCAAAGAGATCGCGCAGATCGCCACCGTCTCCGCCGCCGACCCGCAGATCGGCGAGCTGATCGCCGACGTGATGGAGCGCGTGGGCCGCGATGGCGTCATCACCGTCGAAGAGAGCCGTGGCATCAACTTCGAGACCGAGTATGTCGAGGGCATGCAGCTCGATAAGGGCTACAGTTCGGCCTACTTCGTGACGAACTCAGACCGCATGGAGGCCGTCGTTGACGAGGCCTATCTGCTGATTACCGACAAGAAGATCAGCGCCGTCGCCGACATCCTGCCCGTGCTGGAGAAGTTGACGCAGATCGGCAACCGCAACATCGTCATCATCGCCGAGGATGTGGACGGCGAGGCGCTGGCGACGCTGGTGGTCAACAAACTGCGCGGCATCCTGAACGTGCTGGCCGTCAAGGCGCCGGGCTTCGGCGACCGCCGCAAGGCCATGCTGCAAGACATCGCCATCCTGACCGGTGGCCAGGTCATCAGCGAAGAGACGGGCCGCCGCCTGGAGAACGCCACGCTGGCCGATCTGGGCCAGGCGCGACGCGTCATCTCGACCAAGGACGAGACGACGATCGTCGAGGGCAAGGGCGAGCAGAGCGCCATTCAGGGGCGCATCAAGCAGATCAAGGCCGAGATTGACAACACCACCAGCGACTACGACCGCGAGAAGCTGCAGGAGCGCCTCGCCAAGCTGTCTGGCGGCGTGGGCCTGATCAAAGTCGGCGCTGGCACTGAGGTGGAGCTGAAGTTCCGCAAGACCCGCGTGGAAGACGCGCTCTCCGCGACGCGCGCCGCCGTGGAAGAGGGCTTCGTGCCGGGCGGCGGTGTGGCCCTGCTGAACGCCGTTGAGGCGCTCGACAAGGTGGAGTTGGACGGCGATGCCGCCACTGGCGTGCAGATCCTGCGCCGCGCGCTGGAAGAGCCGCTGCGCCAGATCGCCGCGAACGCTGGCGAGGACGGCGCCGTGGTCGTGCAGAAGGTGCGCCAGGCGCAGGCCGCCGAGAAGAACCCGCGCATCGGCTACAACGTGCTGACCAGCAAGACCGAGAACATGATTGACGCGGGGGTCATTGACCCGGCCAAGGTGACGCGCTCCGCCCTGGAGAACGCCGCCAGCATCGCCGCGATGATCCTCTCGACCGAGGCGCTGATTACCGACCTGCCCGAGAAGGAGAAGCCCGCTGCCCCGGCCATGCCGGAGTACTAGGCCAACCACCTTCCCAGGTAGCTCAGGCGACCACAGGGGGCGCGTCCATTGCGGGCGCGCCCTCTCGCTGTGTCTGCCACGCCGTAGTTGACAGCCTGCCGGAAACAGGCTACCGTGCGTGACACGATCCGCATGCGATCCGCATGCGATCCGCTCGCGGTTCGCCTCTGTCGCGTCTCTTGCCTCTGTTGGCTCACTGCGCCTGAAAGGATACGCCCCTATGCCTTTGATAGATGGCCTCGCGCTGGCTGCGGACGCCGCCATTGACCTCCAGATGCACACCACCTTCAGCGATGGCGAGTGGGCGCCGGAGGAGCTGATCGAGTACCTCCAGCGCGAGGGGTTCGCGCTGGCCGCCATCACCGATCACGAGGGCGTCGCCGCCGCCGCTACGCTCCAGCGCGTGGCCCAGGCGAAGGGCTTTCCGCTGCTGGTGGCGGCGGAGCTGACCGCCGCGTGGCGCGGCCAGCCCACCGACATGCTCGGCTTCGGCTTCGATCCCGCGCATCCCGCGCTGCGGGCCGTCGCGGAGGACATCACGCGCCGCCAGGTGCGAGAACACGCGCCAGGTGTGGGAGTACGTGCGCGCGCAGGGCCGCTCAATGCCCGCTGAGAGCGAACTAGAGCGCATCCTGGCGCAGCCAGGCGCGAAACAGCCGCACAGCCTCTTTGCCGCGGTGGTCGGCATCATGGGCGGCGATGAGGCGGCGGACCGCGCGATGACCGACGGCGGATTCGTCCTGGCGAACGCCGACATCGCCGAGGTGGTCGCGGCGACGCATCAGAGCGGCGGCGTCTGCCTGATCGCTCACCCCGGCCGCGGCGGCGAGTACCTCATCTACACCCCGTCCCTGCTGGATGACCTGCGCGCCGAGGTTCCAATTGATGGCTTCGAGGTCTACTATCCGCTGCACACTGCCGAGCAGATGGTCATGTTGGCAGAGTATGCGGCGGCGCATGGACTGCTGACCAGCGCCGGTTCCGACTCGCATAGCGCGCAGAAGCCGCCAATCAGGTATCGCGCCGAGCAGGCGCGCGCCCTGCTGGAGCGCCTCGGCGTGCGGGTGGCGTAGGCGATCCGTAGATAGCGGCGCGCAGCGGCGCGCGCAAACCCGCCAGGCGATTGTGCGTACTCGTGATAGAAGATGAATGTCGTCCGCCACGACGCGGCGAAACAATCGCCACGCCGATGATTCGCGTGTCTCGCGTGTCTATTGAGTCTCTCCGCGAGCGTCTGGAGGTTCACGATGCGTACCGCGAATTGGAGTCCCTATACGGGGAGCGGCTCCATCATCCTGGCGGTTGTCTTGCTGGTTGTCACAGGGCTGCTGGCCTACTTCGCGCTGCGGCTGCGGCGCCCTGTCGCGGTCAGGCGGCCAGGAGCGCTTGGCGCCGTTCTGCTCATCGTCATCTGGCTGCTGTCCGTGACCACGTTTCTGGTGGCGATCACGGTCTATGTGAGCGCGCTCACCCAACAAATCGGGCAAGTCACCGGCCCAGCGGATCCCATCACGCCCGTGACGTTTGCCTCGGGCCTGTTTGCCTTCTTCGCCATCGTCTTCCTGACGCAGCGGAGCGGTTTCTGGGTCGCACTTGGCAGCGCGATTGTCGGGGCCATCGTCGGGCCGATGATTTTCGAGCTGCCCTTCGATCTCATCGTGATGGGGCGCACTTTCCCTCCGCAGCCCGCAGCGGTGTATACCCTGCTCTTCTTCTTGCCGCTCTTTCTGATCGAGATCTCTAGCTTTGCGCTGCTCACGCTCTCGCCGATGATGATCCTCTCGCGATCAACGCTGTTCCTGTTGGCGGGCATGTTCTTCATCTTCGCGGTGTGGGCGATGTTCGGCTTCGCGTACCCGTCAGCGCCCCTGCCGACCGCATTCAACATGCTCTCGAAGGTGGTGGCGTTTGCGGTGTCCATCTCGCTCTTCTTGCCTGAGGGCAGCTTGGCGGGCGTGGGCGGCCTCTTCCGGAGAGAAGCGGTTACGGCTGCGCACGCGCCAGAGACAGCGGGCCTGATGTGATGCGCGCATAGCAGGTAGAACGACGGGCGCTGGTTTCAGCCAGCGCCCGTCGTTGCTTGGTCGAGGATGTCGCTCAGTCCAGGATGTTGTAGACCGAGAGCGCGCCCGCCACCAGCACATTCACGCCGAAGACAGTATAAGCGATCACCGCCAGCGTCTGATTGCCGGGCGAGCCGATGAAGATCGTCGCGCCCCACAGCGCCACCAGATGCACCAGCACGCTGAAGAAGAAGAGTCCCGTCCCCTGCATGGCGCGGCGCACCGAGCCGAGCCGCCCGCGCCGGTAGACTGGGCGGTTGAGCGCCTGCCCGCCATAGAGCGAGAGCGCCGCAACGATCACCAGCCAGCCGATTACCAGCTTGAGCAGCAGCGCGGTGGGGATGCCGCTATTGATGACGCTGATGATGCCCGTCGTCAGCGCCGCCGCGCCCCACAGCGTCTCGATAGCCGAGACCGCCAGCATCCACTTGCCGAAACCGGTAATCGCCACGGTTCCGGTGTGGATCCACGAGCGCGGGTCCACCATTGGCGCGGCGGGCGCGGCCGAGGGCGACACCGCCGCCTGCTTGGCAGAGACGCGCTTCTGCTTGCCCGACTTTTCCTTCTCGGCCAGCGCCACTCCTGCCGCCGCGCCCGCCACGGCCGGAGTCACCGCCGTTGCGCCACGCTCGCCGACGGCCTTGTATTGCAACACGGGATGCTTTTCGGCGGCTGTCGCCACCAATGGCTGCACTGCCGCTCCAGCCTTCGCCGAGGCGGCGGGCGGGATCGCGGGCGGTGGCGGCACGATGGGATGCTTGCCGCTGCTGCGCCCGGCGCCGCCCGGCAACGCGTCTCGCAAGGTGCGGCGTAGTGCTGTATCGGTCGAGACAGCAGGCGCTGAGGGGGCTTGCCGCCCCAGCGCTGCGCCTGCCGCCCCAGCCGCGATGCCCGCCGCCGCTGCGCCCGCCGCCGCCATCGGCGCGACCTGCGCTGCCGCATGTTTCGCCGTGCGCGGATCAGCCAGCGCGGCGGGCGCGACCGAGGGCGCTGGAGCTTGTGGCGGCGCTGCCTTGAGTGGCGCGCGTTGTCCCGCCTGCTGCGCTGTCTGCTGCCCGGCTTGCTGCTTGCCCGCCGTCAGCATCGCCACCACCGATGGACGATGGTTTTGTGGCGGCGGTGGCGGCGCGGCCTGACGCTTGCCGCTCGCCTGATCCACCTTGGGCGGCGCGACAGGCGGCATCGTCATCGTCGAGCCAGCGCTGGTCGCCGCGATAAACTGTCCGAGCGCGTCACGCAGATCGCGCTCCAGCTCGGCAGCGGACTGCTGCCGCTTGGAGGGTGATAGCTCCAGCGCCTTGAGGATGACCGCCTCGGTGGCGCGCGTGATCCTGGGGTTGAGCTTGCGCGGATCGTCAAGCGTAGCGCCGTGCGTCACCCCTGTCTGCGCCAGTAGCCGCGCGGGCGCCTCGGCGGGGTCACGTCCCGTCAGGCAGGCGTAGAGCGTGGCGCCCAGCCCGTAAATGTCGGTGCGGGCGTCGGTGCGCCCCTTGGCCATATATTGCTCTGGCGGGGCGAAGCCGGGCGAGACGCCCTGCGCCGCCACCTGCGTCGCCGAGGCGCCCGCCTGCCCCTGTTGGAGCTTGGCCAGCCCGAAATCTATCAGTATCGGGCGATCATCAGGCGCGATCTTAATGTTTGCTGGCTTGATATCCCTGTGGATGATGGGCTTCGTCAGAGTGTGCAACTGCGAGAGCGCGCCACAGATCGCAATCGCCCAGCGCAGCACATGCCCCTCATCGAGCGGGCGCCGATGCTGGGTCAGGCTCTCATTGAGTAACTCTTCGAGGTCTTTACCGTCAACGAAGTCCATCACAAAGTAGATGCGCCTGTTGGCCAGAAAGACGTAATACCCCTTTGGGATGTTGGGGTGTGAGTGCGTAATCAGCAGATCGGCTTCCAGCTTGAACTGCTCTTGCACACCCTTATCGGGATCGGTCACTTCCTTGATCGCGCGCTCGACATTGTGCATCGTGTCAAGCGCTTTGTAAACGCTGGCGTAACCACCACTCCCAATCAGCTTTTCGATGCGATAGCGGCCATCCAGCAGGACGCCACGCGCGAGTGTCTCCTGTGGGGTTGGTTGTGGCACGTCGCGCTCCTTCCCTCGCTGGTTATCCGCTGGCTATCGCGCGCGTCGTGCGGAGGCAAAAAAACGCGCGCAACTGAGGCTTGATGCCTGGTGGCTGACGTGAGTAAGCATAACCCCCATACAGGCGCGCAGTCAACGCACCCATCCCATACACCCCAGAAATACTGCCTGAGAGCAGGACATCCGGGCGGGTCGAGGCTCTCCTCGCGCTCGCTCGCTTGCCATCCGGCTCCCCCTCTCCCACGGGGAGAGGGGGTTGGGGGCGAGGTCAGCCGCCCAGATAGGCCCGGCGGACGAGGTCGTTGTCCAGCAGGTTCTTGGCGGTGTCGGTCAGCACGATCTGCCCTTGCTGCAAGACGTAGCCCCGGTCGGCGACGTTGAGCGCCATGAAGGCGTTCTGTTCGACCAGAAAGACTGTCACGCCCTGCTTGCGGATCTCCTGGATGGTATCGAAGACCGTCTGCACCAGAATCGGCGAGAGGCCCATCGAAGGCTCATCCATGCAGATCAACTGCGGGCGCGCCATCAGCGCCCGACCCATCGCCAGCATCTGCTGCTCGCCGCCCGAGAGCGTGCCAGCGACCTGCTTGGCGCGCTCCTTCAGCCGTGGGAACAGTGTGTAGACCCGCGTGAGGTCCTGATCTACCGCCTCGCGGTCGTCATTCAGGAAGGCGCCCATTTGCAGGTTCTCGAGGACCGACATGCGCGGAAAGACGCGCCGCGCCTCTGGCACGAGCGCCATCCCGCGCATGATGATCTGGTCGGTACCCACCGTGTCGATGCGCTGCCCCTTGAAGGTCACGGTTCCGCTCTTGGGCTTGACCAGACCGAAGATGGTCTTCATTGTCGTCGTCTTGCCGGCCGCGTTGGCGCCCAGCAGCGTGACGACCTCGCCCTGGTTCACCTCTAGCGAGAGGTTCTTCAGGACGTGGTTGGGGCCGTAATAGGTATCAACGTTATGTAGTTCGAGCATAGATCACTCCACCGCTGCTTTGCGACCCAGGTACGCCTCGATCACGCGCTCATTGCGCTGAATCTCCGCTGGAATCCCCTCGGCGATCTTCTTGCCGTAGTCGAGGACGGCGATGCGGTCCGAGATGCCCATCGTGACCTGCAACTTGTGCTCAATCAGCAGGATGGTCAGGTTGAACTCCTTGCGCAGTCGCTGGATATACGTGATCGCCTCAGCGGTCTCGGCATCGTTCATGCCAGCGGTTGGCTCGTCGAGCAACATTAGCTGCGGCCTGGAGCCGAGCGCTCGCGCGATCTCCACGCGCCGTCGCTCGGCATAGGAGAGATTGACCGCATACTCGTCTTTGCGCGCCACCATCTCTGGGCCAAAGAAGCCCAGCAGGTCTATGGCCCGCTGCTCCGCTTTGGTCTCGGCGCGCCGATAGTTGGGCAGGCGGAAGAGCGCCGAGATGACATCGGTCGGCAGCTCGATGTGCTGGCCGACCAGCACGTTCTCCAGCACGGTCATGTTGTTGAAGAGACGGATGTTCTGGAACGTGCGGGTGATGCCGCGTCGCACGAGCTTATCGGGCTTCATCCCGGCGATGGACGCGCCGTCGAAGATGATCTCGCCAGCGGTCGGCTTGTAGATGCCAGTGATGACGTTGAAGACCGTCGTCTTGCCAGCGCCATTCGGCCCGATGACGCTATAGATCTGCCCCTTGTGGACATCGAGATCAACGCCATCAACCGCCGCAAGGCCACCGAACCGCTGGACGAGGCCCCGCACCTGCAAGAGCGAGGGAGACTGGTCCTGCGCTGGGCCAGAAGCCTGTGGGCCTGGAGCCTCTACCATCGTTAACCCTCTCTCCCTTGCGCATCGGAGCCTGCGCCTGTGTATTCCGTCTCATCCATCGCGTCGGGGGGCGCGCCGACGCCGATGCCCGCTTCTTCCTGCTCCAGCAGGCCGATGGCCGACACACCCTCTTGCGCCGCGCCCTCGCCCTTCAGCTCGCGGCGTCGGCGCGCGTCAGGGATCAGTCCCTGCGGCCGAGCCAGGATCATAATCACCAGCAGGATGCCGAAGATCAGATAGTTCAGGCTGCTGAAGTCAACGTTGCTGAGGAAGTGCAGCGGCGAGGCGTTGGGCGCGACCAGGAAGCTGGCGTGGATGGGGTCGTTGATGCGCTGGAGCACATAGACATAGAGGAATTGGAGCACCATCGCGCCGAGGATGACGCCCGCGATGCTGCCCAGGCCTCCCAGCACGATCATCGCCAGGATCGTGATCGAGATCTGGAATTGGAAGTTCACCGGATTGACGCTGGGGACGAAGGCTGCCTGCAGCACGCCCGCCAGTCCGCCGACGAATGCGCCCAGCGCGTAGGCTAGCAGCTTGGTGCGCACCAGGTTGACGCCCGACGCCTCCGCCGCGGTCTCATCCTCGCGGATGGCGACCCACGCGCGCCCGATGCTGGATTGGCGTAGCGCAAAGGAACCCAGCGCCACCAGCACGGCGAAGATCAGCGCCAGATAGTAGAACGGCGCGTTGTTGAGCGGGTCGGTGAACGAGAGGAGGCCAAGCGGTGTGTTGACCGGCGATGGAGGCGTGGCGGTCATGCCCAGCGAGCCGTAGAACGTGGGGATGTGCTGGAAGACGATCGGCACGATCTCGCCGAATCCCAACGTCACGATGGCCAGGTAGTCGCCACGCAGACGCAGGGTCGGGGCTCCCAGCAAGATGCCGAAGACTCCCGCGATCAGCGCGCCGACCAGCAGCAGCAGCCAGAACGAATACGTGGGGATGTTGAACGGTTTCTCGTTGAAGTTGAGCAGCGAGCCGAACGTGCCAGCCGCCATCGTGTAGGCGCCGATGACGAAGAACGCCACGTAGCCCAGGTCGAGCAGACCCGCGTAGCCGACGACGACGTTCAGGCCCAGCGCGAGCATCACGTAGACGAACACCGATGTCATCGCCACCAGCAGGCTCTGGATGTCGGGGTAGACACCGTAGGGAACCAGGGGCAGCAGAATCGCCACGATCAGGGCGATGACGGCAAAGCGCCATCCAGTCAGATACCAGGCGACTGGCCGACCCGCGATCATCGTCTGCTGGGCCCAGTCGCGAATGTTCGAGACGACAGATGACGCGGTTTGTGAGGCGACCTTGAGTGGTGACTGCGTAGCCATACGATGACCTCCTCTCAAACCTTGTTCGGCGTCTGCTGACCGAGCAGGCCAGCCGGCCTGACGACCAGGATCAGCACGAGAATGGCGAACACGATGGCGTCAGAGAACGCGAAGCCGTTGGGGATGTAGGCAATCGCGAGCGACTCGATCAGGCCGATGAGGAAGCCGCCCAGCACCGCGCCATAGATGTTGCCGATGCCGCCAAGTACCGCCGCGGTGAACGCGATCAGGCCGAGATCGAAGCCGGTGAAGTACCACACCTGCTGGATGTAAAGATTGTAGAAGACGCCCGCCGCGCCCGCCAGCGCGCCGCCGATGATGAACGTCAGGCTAATCGTGCGGTTGATGTTAACGCCCATCAGCGCCGCCGCCTCCGGGTCTTGCGCGGTCGCGCGCATGCCCTTGCCCATCCGGGTGTGGCGAATGAAGTAGTCGAGGATGTACATCAGCCCGAGGGAGACGACGACGATCACGATGTCGAGTAGCGCGATGCGCACGGGGCCGATGGTGATGCCGACATCGGGGAAGATCGAGGGGAACCCGACAAAACTGCGCCCGCGCCAGAGGGCCGCAACCTCTTCCAGAATCAGCGAGGCGCCGATCGCGGCGATCAGCGGGGCCAGGCGCGGCGCCTTGCGCAGCGGCTTGTAGAAGAAGCGCTCGATGGTCACATTGAGGGTGGCAGAGACGACCATGCCAATGAGCAAGAGCAAGATGAGCAGCCCCACCAGCGCAATGGGATTGGGCGGAGCGGTGATGCCCATCGCCTGGATGACCGCCAGGGTCACGATCGTCGCCCACATGCAGATATCGCCGTGCGCGAAGTTGATCAGCTCGATGATGCCGTAGACCAGCGTGTAGCCCAGCGCGATCAGCGCATACATGGCTCCACGGGTGACGCCAATCTCGATCTGCTGAAAGAAGAAGCCGAGCGGCGATGAAGCTGCGTGGATCATGACGGTAGCAAGCGTAGGCATTGCGCGTCACTCCTTCGGACAGGTCGGATGGTTGGTGTGGACAGCAGGACAGCGGGATACCGTATTAAACCACGGAGCAGGCCTCGTGTGAAGCCTGCTCCGCGTAATGCCGCATGCGCGGACATTCATTTGTTTGGATGCGCTGTGGCAAGCTGTGGCAAAACGCAGCGGTCAGATGGGCGCTACGCTGTCACCGACTTGTCGAAGCTCCAGCTTGCGCCGTCAGAACCCACCGCGTAGATGCTGAACACCTTCTGGCCGGAGTTGTCGCCATTCTTATCGAACGAGATCGAGCCGATGATGGTGTTGAACGTCCCGCTGGCGATGGCGTCGCGCACATTCGCGCGTGTGGGCGCCTGGCCAGAGTTGATGACGCTCTTGATCGCGGCAATCTCGATCTGCGCCGCCGCATACGCCTGGGCGCTGTATGGCAGCAGGGCGTTGTTGGGCTTACTAGACACAAACGTCGCGTAGTCGGTCTTGAACTTCGCCGCGTCAGAAGACGTCAGCGACGAAGTGTCAGGAGCGGCCACTGTGCCGTAGGTGTTGGCGGCCGCTGTGCCAGCGGTCGTCAGCCAGCCCGGATCATCGGCAATGCCGTCGCCGCCGACCATCGCCTTGCTGTAGCCAGCCGCGACGAGGTCCTTCTTCAGCGCGCCGCCGCCCTGGCTGGTGACGCCGCCATAGAAGACCACATCCGGGTTCTTCGAGTTGATCGTCGAAGCCAGGGACGGCAGACTGCTCACCTGCGTCGCCGAGATGGACTGGTTGCCGACAACCGTGCCACCGTTTTGCGTGAAGTTCTGGGTGAAGAAGTTCGCCAGGCCCTTACCATACGTCGTGCTGTCGTCCACGACATAGGCTGTCTTCGCGCTGATAGGCGCGTCGGCGGCGATCTGGGCGTCTACTTTGCCCTGCACGTCGTCAGTCGCGCAGACGCGGAAGTAGTATTCCTTGACGCCGTTCGGGTGCAGTTGGCTGAAGTTGATGCCGTTGGCCTGCGCATACTGCTCTTTGGTCAGGCCAGGGTTGGTGTTGGTCGGCGACATCAGCACGATGCCACCATTCTCGGCGACCGGAATCTCCGAGGCGGCGACGCCGCTGTTGAACGGCCCGACAATCGCGATCACCGAGGGATCAGCGAGCAGCGAGCGGATGTTCGCCGCGCCGACCGTCGGATCAGCGCCACTGGCGCCTTCGTCGTTCTTGGCGGTGAACTTGAGCGTGTAGCCGTGGCCGAGATCGGTGTTCTGGCTGACGGCCAGCTCAACGCCATACTGGGTCGGCAGACCCACCGCCGCGTCAGTGCCAGAGACCGGCAGATCGCTCGCAATCGTGATCGTGCCACCGCTGGCGCCGCCGCCGCCGGGGCCGCCGCAGGCGGCCAGACTTAGGCTCAGGATGAAAAACGCCGCCACCGAGCCTCGCGTGGCCGCGCTCAGGAGTCGTTCGTGACGCATCAGCGCCGCACCTCCATACTAACAGGACAGTCCCACAACATCCCCATGCGGCGCGTCCACGCGAAACGCCAGCGTGCATACGGTGGATGGCGCAAAAGACGCCGCCGCGCGCCAGAGGTGAAAATTGAACCGCGCACCCTGGCTTACAACTGTATACGGTAGAGTTTGTGTAAATCTCACGCAGGCGCCACATGAACGTGCGTGCGATGCGCTCCGCGTCTGCCCTGCGTGGGTTTCGCTGAGCCGCGCGGCACAGCCGGGAGGACGCCACGCGCCCCCTCGCCAACGGCCCGCGCCAGCCAGCGAGAGGCGCCTGCGCGGCATGATAGCACGAATTGGTTCGCTGTGAACGTCGAGATATGTCGCGTAGCGACGGCGTGCTGCCGCTATGGATGCAGCGCGGCGGTCGCGTTGCGGCTGGGGGTCGGCTTCTTCTTCGCGTCCGAGGAGCCGCCGGAGCGGTTCGCTGATTTGGCGCGGGCGGTGGCTGGCCGTGGCAGCGCGTGCATGCACAGATAAACCATTACGCTGAAGAAGAGCGCGATGAACGCGCTGTGCATCACCTCGGCCCACACGCTGGCGCGCGAGAAGACGATCACCGCGCCCTCCAGCGCCTGCGCCAGAATCAGGATCAGCGCGAAGACGCTGGCGATGTAGAGATCGGGACGCGGCTTGCGCAGTCTGCGCGCCCAGAAGAACAGCCAGACCACCGTCAGCGTCAGGATGAAGGCCGCGACGCGGTGGGTCATGTTCACTACCACCGGCTCGACATTTGGCGGCAGCAGGCGTCCCGGCGCACAGAGCGGCCAGGCGGTGCAGGCGAGCGTGGAGTTGGTGTGCAGCACATAGGCGCCCAGGTACAGCACCACATAGGTGTAGACCGTGACACCCCACACCAGCACGCGGAAGCCGACTGGGATGCGCCGATCGCGCAGCGCATCACCGCGCCCCAGCTCGAAGATGAAGAGCATCGTGACGATGACCGTGGCCACCGCGATGGACGAAACACCGAAGTGGAACGCCAGAATCACCGCCGAGGTCGGATACATGACTGCCAGGCCACCCAGCACGGCCTGCAACATCAGGAAGACGAACATCAGCGGGGCCAGAATCTTGACCTCCAGCCGGTCACGCCAGAGCGCCAGAATGCCGACAATCAGCGCGAGCATCAGGATGGTGATCAGCGGAACGCCCAGGCGATGCGTAAACTCGATCACTGTGGTTCTGGCGAACTCGGTGGGGATGAACTGCCCACGGCACAGCGGCCACGAGTTGCCGCAGCCCGCCTGTGAGCCGGTGTCGGTCACGACTGACCCCATCACATGCACCAGAAAGAGGACCGCCGCCGTCACAACCGCCAGCCATCGCATGATGATGGGCCAGTTGCGCCGCGCCAGCCAGCGCTGCATCCGCGCGCGCGGGCCATCCGCCGCGCCAGCCGAAGGAGTACCGCTTCGCATGATTTGCCTCATCGAGATACCAGAAAGACTCTGGAACGAAGGATCACCGCATGCTCGCCGTGAAGGAGACGCAGCCAGTCGGGGCAGCGCTGGAGCGTTGTCGTTGCTTCCTGAAAAGTGTAGACCATCTGGCGCGAAGCCGCAACAGGCGCGAGAACAGGCGCGCCGCGCGCCAGCGCCCGCATGAGAGTTTTCTCATATTGTTCCCACGAGACCGCAACACCTGTCCTGTATGATCCGCGATGAGACGACACAGCAAGAGAGGCAGGTGAGCGATATGGCGATCTCAGCCGCAGCACTGGCGCAGACGCCGCTGCGACCAGCGGTCTGCTCGTGGTATACCCTGGCGCACGAGCAGACCATGCCCGCGAGCGTCTGCCTCGACGCCGCCACGCTTGAAGAGTTCGCCGATGCGCTGGCCAGCGCCGGGCAGGAGGCGCCCGCCGCACGGGTGGCGCAGATCGCGCGCGAGGTGGCCTTGGGCGCGCTGGGCGAGCGCTACGTCTGGGCGTTTCGGCGCCTGGGCGACGCGCTGACTGCGCTGCGCGCCAACCATCGCTCCGACTACCGCGCTTATCCGCGTCCGCAGAGCGTGCGCGAAGCCTCGCTCGACCGGCTGCATCGCCGCTTCCCACTGCCAGAGTATCCGCGCACGACCGCGCTGCTCTTCATGGGGATGCGCGTCTGCGACGATCCACGGCTGGGCGCCGATCCATCCGCTGAGTCGCTGGCGTCGCTGGCGCCAGGGGTGATCGCGCCGGAGGACTGGGTGCGCTATACTTTCTGCGGATTCCAGCAGGGTGTGGCGCTGGTGCGCGTCTCGGCCAGCTCGCGCTGGCTGCGCATCGGTGGGCGCGCGCTCGAAGGCGCCTGGGCCGAGGCGCGCGAGGCAGCCGATGCGCCACATACGCAGCGCAGCCTCAGCCCGCTCAAGACGGCTGAGACGCTCGCGCGCGAGGCCCTCGTGCGCGCCGCGCCCGCCGACGCCTTCCTCAGCCTGGACGACGCGCCCGCCTCCCCGCCACCTGCCACCGACGCGACTGCCACTGTATCGCGCACGCGCAGGCGTGTCTTGCCTGGCGCTGCCCGCGCGACCCGTACCGCTACCCGCGCGCTGGGCGCGTGAATCCACTCCCGATCGCTCAGGTGAGGCCAGAGAAGGAGTCGAGCTTGATGCGGCTGCGCGGCACGCCCAGGCGGCTCAGGGCATGCTCGGTTGCGCGCACCATCGCTGGCGGGCCGGAGAGGTAGAAGAGTCGTTCGCGATAGTCGGGGATCAGCGCCGCGATCATGCGCCCGTCCACGCGCCCCTGGGCGCCCTGCCAGCCACGCGGAACCGCCGCCGGATCGGTCAGCGTGTAGCAGATGCGCGCGCCGAGCCGAGCCTGAGCCTCCGCCAGCACATCCTGATAGACGATCTCCTGCGGCGCGCGATTAGCATAGAGCATGATGATGTCGCGCCGCTGCCCAGTGTCAATCAGGTATTTCAGCATGCTGCGGAACGGTGTGACGCCGATGCCTCCGGCAATGAACGCCAGCTTGCGCGTGGCGTCCTCGGGCAGGGTGAAGTCGCCCGCCAGCTGGCCCGCCAGAACGTCCGTGCGGCCATCCAGCCGCGCCAGCGCCCGCTTGAAGCTGCTCCCCTGTGGATAGAAGCGCACCCCCAGCCGAATCTGGTTCTCGGTTGGCGAGGAGGCCAGCGTGAAGTAGCGCCGGTTGCCACGTTCATCCGTCGCCGGGTGGCCCAGCGTGAACTCCATATACTGCCCCGGCGCGAACGCCAGCTTCTCAGAAGGCCGGAAGATGAACTCCATGATGTCGGGGGCCAGTCGTGCGCGCTTGCGCAGGCGCAACGCCAGGCGACGCTTCGGGCTGACGACGTACGCATAGATATTACCGATGACGAGCGCCAGCTCGGGCGTTGAATAGAGCGACCCCAGATGCGCCTGCGGAACGATCAGCGCGCCAACCAGCGCGGCATAGATCAGCCGCAGCTTCTGGGTGGGCGGCGTGGTCATCGGCTCGGTCAGCATGATCGAGCCGATGAAGATCAGCGGCGATTCGACAAGCAGCGTGCGCAACTCATTGACCAGCGAGAGGTTGAGCAGCATGCAGGCGAGCGCGGTGGCCAGCAGCGCCGCCAGCAGAAAGACGCCGACCATCGCTTCCAGCCGCAGCTTGCGCACGACCAGCCAACCGCCCAGCAGCGTCACGGGCAGCATGGGCGCCGAGGCGACCCACCAGCTCGCCGTCTCGTGGACCGCCAGCGCGGTGATGACGACGGCGATGGCCGCGGGATTGAAGACGTGCTTGCCCCACCATCCGATGACGAATTTGCTGACCATCGCCAGGATCGCGGCCCAGCCCAGAAATTGCCAGCCGTCACTGGTCTTGGCGGGATCGAGCATCAGCGCCAAAATCAGCGCCGTAATCAGCGCCGATTCGACATTGGTCGAGACGCGAAAGACCCAGGCCAGCAGCGTATTGGCCGCCCAACACATCGCGACCAGGAAGCCAGCCGAGAGCAGCAGCGCCAACGGCGAGAAGTTGAGCAGTCCCAGCGCCGCCAGCGCGGTCGCGATGCCCAGCATGGCCAGCAGCGCATAGAGCAGCAGCCGATACATGCTCGTGCGGTCGAGGAAGGCGTCAATCGCGCGCAGTGGCGCCCGCAGCGGAAGTGTTGTCATGCGCGCAGCGTCAGCCTCTCAAAGCCGCTGGTAGCGGTCGCTCTGCCGTCACGATCAATCATATACGCCTCGAACCCCGGCAGATCCTGGACGAATTGGACGCCCGCGCGCCCCATCGCGAAGGCCGCGGTGGCGAAACGGTCAGCATCGCGGACGTTTGGCCCCACCACCGTCAGGCTGACGATCTCCAGCAGCGGCGCACCGGGCGCGTGGGGGTTGTAGATGTGCTGCCCGCGGATCGCCGTGCCGGAGGTCGCCACACCGCAATCGGTGACAGCCAGCGCCTTCACGATCTGCGCGCGATTGAACGGGTTGCGGATGCCGACTCGCCAGTGCGCGCCATCGCGCAGGCCCGCCACGGCGATATCGCCACCCGCGTCAATGAAGAAGTTGGCGCGCCCGCGCGCCCGCAGCAGATCGGCTGCCCGCTGAATCGCCCAGCCCTTCACCACGCCCGATGGATCGCAGATGCCGTCGCGCATGATGTCGAAGTAGCCGTGCGACTCGCGCCGGGTCGTCTCCGCCAACGCCAGCGTCTCGCGCAGGTCGTCGCTATAGCGCTCAGGGGCCAGCTCGCCGCGATTGAGGCGCGACACTTCGCTGGTCTCCTTGAATGGGCTGAACCGCTCATCCACCGCCTGAAAGAGATCGAAGACCTGATCGAGGTCTTCCTGGGTCGCATCGGCGTCCTGCGCGAGCACGGTGATGGGCATGCCCATCAGCAGGCGCGTCTGCTTCACCATCGCCCTCTCTCCGCCAGCGTCGCGCCGGGTCATCCGGGTTCTCGCGCCTATCGGTCAGGCTTGCGCCTGCGAGAGCGCATCACTCAGCGACTGCATGAACGCCTCGCTGCTATCGGTGGCGCCAGTGACGACATCCACCTGTGCGCTCTGCGCCTGGATGGCCTCCTGCGTCAGTTGCGGATCGGCGATGCTATTGACCTGCACCGAGTATTCACGCTCATTCGGGTATTGCAGGAACTGCACATCGGTCAGCTTGCCGCCAGAGACGACTGCCTTGACCTGGATGTAGCCCCATTGCGCGTCGGCGACGCTTCCGGTGTACGAGCCATCCTTGAATGCCGCGCTCGTCGGCCCTGTCGGCGCGCCAGAGGTCGTCGCGGTGGGCGAGCCGCCGCCTGTTGCGCCGACGCCAGGCGCCGCGCCCAGCCCCGATCGCGCATGCGTCAGGCTGTAGAGCACGAAGGCGCCGACGATCAGCGCCGCCACGACGACCTTCTTCACCGACTGTCGCATGAGGGAACGCATCCTTTGGAAACCACTCGCCCGATCCCGCGGCATAGCCATGCGTGCGCCGCATACGGCCATTGTAGCCGCCTACTCACAAAAGCGGATGAGAATTGCGTGAGGAATCTCTCACAGCGCGCGTAAGAGACGCCAAACGCCCCTCTCCCGCTGCGGCGGGACAGGGGTTGGGGTGGGGGCGCCACGCGGCTCAGTAGTCTATGATCGGGATACCGACGCTGGAGAAGGCGAAGACCTTGCCCATGTCGCCATTCGAGTAGTGGAAGTTGATGCAGCCGTGCGAGCCGCCATTGAAGGCCGCTGGATCGTAGTGCGGCAGGTTCGTCAGGTAGCCCATCTCGGTATGGTCGCGCCACCAGCCATCGTGCAGGTAGTAGCCGTAGAGCGAGTATCCGAAGGAGAAATGCACGGGCGTCGGCGCATAGTAGAAGGGCGATCCGGGCGGATCAGCCGACTTGAAGACATCGCCACCTGGCGGGCCTTTGAGTGGCGCCAACGCGCAGTGGATGCCCGGAGGCGAGGGCTTGTCGGGGCTGCCAGTGGTCACGTCGAAGGCGTAGGGCTTGCCATCCGCGCCGACGACCAGCTTGCCATTCTCGTAGAGCCGCGCCTTCTGCTCGCGCAGCGAGACGACGATCACCTTCGAGCTTTGCAGACCGTAGTAGTTGATCAGATCGAGGTCGGTCTGGTGCATCGTCATGGACCATGCCTTGCGCGCGTTGTTGTCCTTGGGCATCTGCGCCAGATTGGTAATCATGGCCGAGAGGTTATGGATGAGCATCTGGGCCTCGTTCTCGACCGCCTGATAGTCAGCCATCTTCTCGGCGCTGGAGTCGTAGCCCTCGCGATAGGCGGACTGATCGAGCCGAATCTGGGCGTCTTCGATGCCAACGGTGTCTTTCTTGTCGTAGCGCAGATTGTCGTCGGCGTATTCGTAGGCGTTGGGCGTCTTGTAGAGCACGCCCGCGTAGGTGACGTTGGTTGTCGTGGACTGCCCCTGCGCAATCAGCGCGGCCAGCGTGATATTCGTGTCGTAGAACGCCTCGACCTTGACCAGCGGGAAGGCCAGCCCCTGCTCCTGCTGCCGCACAGTCTTTATCAGCGCCGCGTCGTCGGCAGGCGTCTTGGCTGCGGTCAGCGCTGATGCATCCTGGCTGACCTGCTGCGCGAAGCTGGGATCAATCTTGAAGTCCGGCACGTTCGAATAGAAGTCGTCCGGTGGCGCGTAGCCGTTCGGATTGTTCGTCAACGACCAGACGCCGCGATAGTCCGGCACGTCTTTGGCCTTCGCGCGGTGGCTCTGCAGGTAGCTGTTGCTGGCCTGCGTATCGCTCTGGTAGGTGTTGATATCGTTCTGGAAGCGCGCCACAGCGGCGGCGGCCTGGTCATGCGCGAGCTGCGTCGGGTCTTTGGCGGCCGTCAGCGTGGCGATTTGCGCCTGCATCTGCACGCCGAGCGCCTCGAAATCGTCGGCGTTGCGCGCCGCCCTGAAGGTCGTCAGCGCCTGCGTGGGCCAAGACGAGAAGTAGTAGGCTGGCCCCCCGACCGGCGATGTCACCATGATCGGCGTGCTTGCGCCCACTGGACCATCGGACTGGGCTGTCCAGAACTGCGCCGGCACGATGCCATAGCTGGGAATCTCGCCGCCCTCGGTTGCGCATGCCAGCACATGCTTCTTTTGCGGCGTCGCCAGCGCGGCGGTCTCGGCATTCACCATCGCAGTCAGCGTCTGGATCTGCTGGTAATCAGGCTGGATCAGCGTGACGGCAGCGAGTTGATCGAGGATGTAGTTATCGGCAGCGAAGTACTGTTTGGTCGTGCTGGCGGCGGCCAACTGCTGCTGCGCCGCTGGCACGCTGGGAGCGAACTGCTGGGCGGCGGTCGAGACATCGGCGATACTCGCGCCCGTGGCCGAGGAGAGCGCCGTCTGAAGCGCGCCCAGATCGGTGGTCGCCATCGCCTGCGCCTGCGCTGGCTTCGATTTCTCCAGCGAGACAACCTGATTGTAGAGCGAGGTGTAGCCCGCAGCGGCGGTCTGATAGGCAGCCGTCGAGCCGCCCGACGTACTGGCAGCCAGCGTGTCTTCCTGCGCGATCAGCGGCGCCAGCCGCCGCTCCGGAACGCCCGCCTTGCCGGCGGCGCGCAGCTCGGTGTCGAGCTTTGCCTTGTTCGCGCTGGCGTCCGAGGCGGCGTCTGGCCCACAGGCGCTGAGCAGCGGGACCAGGAGCGCCAGCCCAAGCAAGAGCGTTCCGACGAGGCGCGCGCGCGCGCGAGCAGATTCCATCCCCAGCCTGTACTCCATCCGTTCGGTCCCCATCTCCAGCGACTGTGCGCTACACGCGGCCGCCTGGCCCCGATTCGTTCGCGACCCGCGCCCAGATGCGCGGAGCCTCGATGACTGTAACGAACGAGCGCCAAACTGGTGTACAGGCCGCGCTGACTGGCTGGCGAGACCGGCCGAACGGACTCATCTATAGGACATCTGGTAGGGTTCCTGGTGGCCACGCTTGCTGCCCTGTGTATCATCCTGGGTGGTCCTCACACCGCACCCACACAAACCACTCCTACCAGCCCGAGGCAGAAAACTTCCATGTCGGTCACATCCGAACACGAGCGGACCCTTGTGCCTGTGCAACATCTCGCCGAGGCAACCCATTTGTTCCAACTCCGGCGAACCTTCGGCGCCATCGCCGCGATCTGTGTGCTGTTCGTCGCCTGCACGACGACGGCGATGTTGCTCTATCCAGGGGGCGCTGGCCCGACCGTGACATCCCACGGCTATCAGTTCTTCGTCAACTTCTTCAGCGATCTGGGGCAGACTCGCACGCAGTCGGGCGCTGTGAACTATCCATCCATGTTGCTTTTTGGCGTCGCGATGATCGCAATCGGCGGGGCAGCCGCAGGGTTTTTCGTCACTTTTGCTCACTTCTTCGCCAACCACCCAACAACCGTGTGGGGGCGACGGTTCAACCACATCTCGAAAGTATTTGGCCTGCTGGCGGCAATCGCCTTCGCGTGCGTCGGGTTGACGCCCTCCAACCTGGTCATGCCCGTCCACCTGGGCGTCGCGAGTGCGGCATTTGATCTGCTCATGGCGGCCACCTTGCTCCAGATTGCGGCCATTCGGCGGACGCCTGGCCTCCCAACCGCGCTGCTCTGGGTGAATTGCGCGTTTGTCGCCATTCTCATCGCATACATCGGATTGCAGGCGTTGGGTCCAGCATCTACGACCCTGCTGGGCGACGAGATCAATGTCACCGGGCAGAAGGTCATCGTCTACTCGGCGATTGCCGCGATCTTCGCACAGGCGCTCATCCTGCGCTGGCGTCTGCTCCGCCCGCTCGCGGCGCACGCAGCGGCGCACGGACGTGTAGTCCGGTAGACGCCTGGCGCTACTCTCCCATTGGCCTTTGCGGCATGGTGGGCCGTGCCTCCCAGCGCCATATGCGGGTGATGATGTTCGCAACGTCGCGGCCAGCGACGCCTACGGGCGTATGCCGCAGGCGGTCAGGAACTCGGCGCGCAGAGCGGGGTCCTCGTCGTAGAGGCCGCGCCAGAAGGTCGTCCTGGTGTAGGGCGCCTCCTCGCGCACGCCGCGCATCTGTGTGCACAGATGCTGGGCGTTCAGATAGACCGCCACACCGTGCGGCTGCAGCATCGCCTCCAGCGTATCCGCGATCTCACGTCCCACCCGCTCCTGCAGCGTGAATCGCTTGGCAAACAGCCGCACCAGCCGGGTGAGCTTCGAGAGG
>JAICVT010000043.1 GCA_025935235.1 Ktedonobacterales bacterium
CTCTTAAACCCGACGCTGGCCGATCTGGTGGGGGGCATCCAGGCAGTGACGCTGGGGGATGAGGAGGCCAGACGGCGCGGGACGCAGAAGACGGTGCTGGAGCGCAAAGCGCCCCCCACCTTCGATGTGCTCGTCGAGCAGGAAGAGCGCCATCTGGTCGGCATCCATATGGATCTGGCGGCGGCGGTGGATGAGCTGCTGCGCGGCGAGGCGCCCATACGCACGATGCGCGAGCGCCTGCCCGATGGCAGCATCCGCCAGTGGAAGGAGCATGCCGCGCGCATGGGCGGCTCGGATGGCGTCGGCCTGCCCACGCGCGAGGCGCCGACGACGCGCGCGGAGGCTGGCGGGCGTCCGCGTGGCGCACGCGGGGCCGGGCTGGCGGGCGCGCGGGCGGGCGACCAGTGGTGGGAGCGCCGCGAGCCCACGTCTGGATCGCCAGCGAGCCAGGCGCCCAGTCGCTCGAATGGGCGCGCCGCCGATGGAGTTGAGACGCCGCGCTGGCTCGATCCGGAGCTGGCGCGCAGCGCAGCGCTGGTGGCTGACCGCGACGCGCCTCACCTGGAGACTGATCCCGCTGGCTTCCGCAAGCGCCGCATCTATCCCTTTGGCGTCAGCCGGGTGCGGCTGGAGCAGGTGATTCGCGAGCTGGGGCTGCCCGCCGTGGTCAGCCGCGATGAGCGCGACGCCGATGCGCTGCTGACGCTCAAGAGCATGCAGCGCAAGCAGCCCGACCGCATCGAGGCGGCGCAGGCGTCGGGCATGCCCGTTTACATCCTGCGCAGCGGCGGGCTGGAGCGGCTGCGCGAGACGCTCAGCGAGATATTCCACATCGAGCGGCTGGTCAATCCCGGCCCAAACGCAGCCGCCACGGACGCCGATGAGGATGACGGCGGCGAGTAGGAGTAGCGAGGGAGCGCCCCATCCCCCAACCCCTCCCCCGCTGTGCGGGAGAGGGGAGCTATCGCCGCATCAGCGGACGGGCGCGCTAGCTTCCTGAGTGTGGGCTGAGACGACGCTGAGACTCTCGCGCGGCGCCCTTGCTGGCGGCTCCCATGCTCTGGCATACTGACCGCGCTCAAGTGTTTTGAGCGTGCGGTTGATGGAAGGCCAGTGAGCGAGGGAGATGCGCGGTGGGGAAGTGGGGGCTGAGGGCGGTTGTGATGGCGATGGCGTTGTGCCTGCTGCCTCTGGCGGGATGCGCGCGTGGGCGGATCGCTCCGGGGGCAGCCGCGACCCAGACGGCGAGCGCCAGCGAGCGTGACTATGATGCTAGCCTGCTCTCGGGTGGCCTGACCCGCACGTACCACGTCCATCTGCCGCCCGCCATCAGCGCAGGGCGCCCGCTGCCACTGCTGCTCTCGCTGCATGGCCGACTGGGGACGGGCGCGGACCAGGCGAAGCTTACCGACTTCGACTCCGTGGCCGACGCCAACGGCTTCATCGTCGTCTATCTGGATGGCTATGAGCGGAGTTGGGCCGATGGGCGCGGCACGACACCCGCCGACAAGGCCGGGGTAGACGATGTGGCCTTCCTCTCCGCGGCGCTCGATCAGGTGATAGCGCGTGAGCCGGTGGACGCCACGCGCGTCTATGTCGCGGGGATGTCGAACGGCGGCTTTATGACGGAGCGGCTGGGCTGCGATCTGACGCGACGGTTCGCCGCCATCGCGGTCGTAGCGGCCGATTTCGATCAGCCGCTGGCGCAGCGCTGCGCGCCCACGCATCCGCTGCCAGTGATGCTGATTCACGGCAGCGCTGATCCGCTCGTGCCAGAGGCGGGCGGTCCGATTGACGGTGAGCCGACGCTCTCGATGGCCGAGACGGTGGCGCGCTGGGTCAGCCTGGCGGGCTGCTCGCCCACGCCCGCCGTCGCCGCGCTGCCCACAATCGTCGCCGACGGGACCGCTGTCCAGCGCTCCATCTACAGCGGCTGCAAGGGCGGCGCGCAGGTCATCTTCTACGACGTGATCGGCGCTGGCCACATCTGGCCCGACGGCCCGCAATACCTGCCGCGGTCCATCGTCGGCAAGACCAGCCGCAACCTCGACGCCAGCCAGGTCATCTGGCAGTTCTTCGCAGCCTACCACCTATAATGCTCTCCTCTCCCGCCTCGGCGGGGGAGGGGTTGGGGGGTACGCCCCTACACCATCGTCTGGGCGACCGCGCCGCAGACATGGTTGACGATGTTCTGCCCACTGCCAAACGAGTTCTGCTCGCCGGTATAGACGGTGATGATATACTTCTCGCCGCCTACCGTGACGATACCAGACGTATTCACCCACCACGAGCCGTCCGGCCCTGGCACCCAGCCATCCTTCATCGCCACAGTCGCGTTGTCCGGCGCTGTGTCGCCCACGCCAAAGCGCTGATCGCTCTCGATGCTCTGCATCAGGTGGAAGGCCAGCGCGCGATCGGAGCTGTTCAGCACCTTGCCCGCTTGCAGCAGCGAGAGCAGATGCGCCATATCCGCTGGCGACCACATCGCCCAGCCCCAGCCAGCGGCGTTCGTGGTGTAGTCGGTGATGCCCCACGACCGCATATAGCCTTCTTCGCCGCCGCCATAGCCAATCGTGTCGTAGATGAGCTGCGCGGCGTTGTTGTCGGAGTGCTCGATCATCGCCGTCAGCGTGGCCAGTTCAGAGCTGTTTGGCCCGCGCCCCTGCGACTCGATCATCGTCAGATACGAGACCATCAGCGGCACCTTGGCCGAGCTGGCCATGATGAAGGTCTTGTTCGGGTGATAGGTGTAGACGACGTTGCGCGTCAGATCATCCACCTGGGCGCCGACATCGTCGCCCAGGCCGCTCAGGTAGCTGGCGAGGCTTGGCGAGAGCGCATCGAAGCCCGCCGTGGTCGGCCCGCTGAGCTGTGTCGCGCTGAGCGCGGTTGGCGCAATCCACGCGCTGCCCTTGCGGCTGGGGCTGGCCCAGTTGACGGCGTACCATAGCCCACCCTGGCTCCATTGCGCGGCGCCGGTCAGCGTGACAGCGGCGTTGGTGTTCAGGCTGACGGCGACGGCGCTGGCTCCCGGCGACGTGCGCAGCGCGCCATCCTGGGTTGTCCAGAAGCGCCCGCCAGCCGTGGGGTAGGCGGTCGGCGCGCCGAAGGTGTGCAGGTAATCGAGGCCGATCGGCTGCATGCTGGTCGCCTGGGGCGCGTCGAGGTCGCTGATGATAATCGTCTGCCAGAAGGCCTGCGCCAGCAGATGATGGGGCTGGCCATCGCTGCCCGTGACAGTGAGCGTCAGCGGCTCGGTCAGCGGCTCGCCGATATCGCGCTGCCAGCCGTGCGGCGCGATCCCCACCTGATTGATGTAGGACCAGATGGGCGCCGGGATGCTGTGTCCGACCAGCTTGCCGCCTCGGGCGCCCTCCACCACGAACGCGCCACCGCTCTGCGCGACGATCTGCGGCAGCGGCGCATTGGGCTTGATGCGGCTCTTGACGCTGGCTGGCTCGGCGCGTAGGTCTACGGGCAGCGTGGCCTGGCGTAGTCTGGCATAGGTCAGCCCGCTGTTCGCCCCTCCGATCGTCGCGGCGCTGCCGCCGGTGAGCAGCGCATGGCTCAGCGGCAGCCACTCGACATGCGTTGTGGCGTCCACATCGCCGTCCCTCGCCAGATCTGGTGAGAGGTCGTGATCCGCCGCATCCGCCGAGGAGCGCGCCTGCGTGGGCGTCTGGCTGGGCAGCAGCAGCGCGCCATTGGCGAAGAACTGCGCCAGGCCCAGGTTGCAGGGGAAGGCGGGCGTGACCGCCGCGCCCAGCGCGCTCTGGCCGCCATGCGCGGCATAGCCCGCCGCGAGCCGCGCGTCCACCGGATAGGTCTGCGCGCCGAAGCTGGCGCCATCGGCGGCGAGCGGCGTGACGGCGGTCGCGGTGGCCCAGGCTTGCGCGCCGCGTGGGATGCGGTCGGGTGGGCCGCCAAATGGCGAGGATAGCCCCAGTGCGGGCCACAGCACGCTCGCCAGCAGCGCGGGCAGCAGCAAGAGCAGCGCCGCGCCCGCCAGTCCGCCCCACACCAGCGGCTTGACCCGGCGTGGACGCTGAAAAGGCGTCAGACGCAGCGGTGGGATGCGCTCATCCAGCCAGCCGAAGCCACGCGCGCCCTTCGCGCTCGGCGCGGGCATGGGCGCAGGCGCAGACTCCGACGACACTGGCAGCGCGCTCAGCGCCATTGTACCAGCCTCGGTCGAGTCGGCGATCGAGTCGGCGATCGAGGAGACGGTTGAGGCGACGGGCGCGGCGACAGCAGGAATGCCTGGCAGCAGCGCCGTTGGCTCGTCGTCGAGCATGCGTGGCAGTCGCGCCGTCGGCTCATCGTCGGCGAAGGCGGGCGGAGCGGGATAATTGGCGGCTGCGGTGTCACGCGCGCCTGGCGCATCCGCCGCCCCGCGCGTCGGCGGCGCATCGAGCGCGCCGAGGCCAGCCGCGTCGCCAGCGCCGCTGGCAGTGGTGGCCGGAGGGGGCGCCGAAGGATTCTCCGGGAGATTCTCCGGGAGATTCTCCGGGGTGTTCCGCGCGTCGCTCATCGCGTCGTTCTCTGGCGGCCGCTGCTCTTCGTCTTCGGTCGTCGCCACGCGCTGTGCATCCTTTCCGCTCAACCGTCCGCTGGCCCGACGTGGCCGCCAGAGCAAGCCGCGATTCTGGCGCCACATCGCGCGCTGGCCTGATCTCGGAGTATGGCGTGTCACACGTCGTAATCGGATAGTCGTTAGTTATAACGTATAGAGAGGGATGAGGTACACCAACGGGCCTGAGAGGTGGTTGAGAGCGCGCGTCGCGTGGCGTCGTCGCGGCTGAGACCGCAAGAGGAGACGAGAGAGGAGATGAGATGGATGCGAACTGGCTGACCAACGTCCTCGTGCCGTGGCTCCTCACGCTGGGCGGCATCATCCTGGTGGACATCGCGCTCAGCGGCGACAACGCGCTGGTGATCGGCGCCGCCGCCAGCCGCCTGCCAGCGCGTCAGCGCACGATCGCGCTGCTGTGGGGCGGGGCTTGCGCCGCCGCGCTGCGCATCGGGCTGACGGGCATCGCCACGGAGCTGCTGCTGATCCCGCTGCTCCAGACGGTGGGCGCGGCGGTCATCCTGTTCATCGCCATTCGCATGCTGGCGCCCGAAAAGGAGGACGACAGCCTCGCGCGTCGCGCCTCGGACCGGCTGATGCCCGCTATCATCTCCATCCTCATCGCTGATGTCACGATGTCTATTGATAACATTCTGGCGATTGGCGCGCTGGCGCATGGCAATATCCCGCTGCTGATTGTCGGACTGGCGATCAGTATCGCGCTGCTGCTGCTGGCGAGCGCGGTGGTGGCGCGGCTCATCTCGCGCTTCTGGTGGCTGATGGATCTGGCGGCGCTCGTGCTGGGCTATCTGGCGGCGCAACTGGTGATCCAGGACCCCATCGTCTCGCGCTTCGCCGACTTGACGGGCGTGCGCGCCACCGCGCTGGAGGTGGCGCTGGTGGCGCTGGTGGGCGCGGTCGCGCTCTGGCAGCGGTTTGCCCAGGCGCGGCGGCGCAGGATGAGCGGCGAGGCGCGCAGCGCCGACGCCGAGGCCATCACCGGTACCGCCGAGGGAGCCGCCACGCCCTCCGCCGCATCCGTTGGCGACCCGCAGGCGGGCGACGCGCCACAGAGCGATCGCCCGGCAAGCTAAGGCGCTGGCCGACGACCTGATTTACCGCTGCTGCGCCTCGTCAATGGCCTGTGCGGCGGTGGCGAGACGTCTGCGCTCGTCGCGCAGCACGTTTGCCAGCCGCTGGATGGTCTCTTCGCCATGCTGCGTGACGCGCACCTGCACGATGCGCCGATCTTCGCCGGGGCCGTTCGGCTCGCGCTTGACCAGTCCGCGCTCCTCGGCGCGATTCACCAGGCCGATGACGGCGTTGTGCCGCACCTGAAGGCGCTCGGCCAGCTCGGTGATATTGGCTGTCTCGCGGCTGGGAAAGCCCTTGATGGCGAGCAGCAGGAAGTATTGTTGTGGCGTCAGGCCAATGCGCCGCGCTTCGACCTCTGTGCGACGCGAAAAACGACGCAGCGCATAGCGCAGCGCCGCGACGCCCTCGATCTCCGCCTTGCTCAGCGGCGGAGTGGCCGAGGCGATGGTGTCGGCTCCGGCTCGTCGCGTGGCGTGCGCTTGCGGCTTCTCGTTTCCAGAAAGCGTTGTCACAGCCCCCTACCCTTCCACTCGGACGCGTCTCCGGCGCCATCTCTCGCGTTCTATCGTATCGCTACCAGTCTACATCGCGCATGGCGATCACGCCAGGTGTTGGCGCTCAGCGGGGAGCCGCGTGGATATGGAGACGATCTAATCCACCAGAGTACGTATGGAGCGCCGGATGGTTCCAGATGGTTCCCGGCGTCCACACGAAGGTTGTCCGATACCCACCAGGTGCGCGCCGATCGCTGCCAGGACGCTTGTCACTGGTAGCCACGAGTTGGCTCGCGGTCGGCTCGCGGTAGCGCGCGCTAGTGGTGGCTGGGCCTGGGGTGACTCGACTCGGCGTGCTGCGCCTCCAGTTCGCTCTCGGTCGGCACGCGCAGCGCTGCCCGCGAGAACCACACGGCGAGTATCGCCAGGATGATCCAGAAGGCGATGACGTAGATGATCGGCAGGATATCGGCGAAGCTCATACTGTATTGCACTCCTCGCTCTGGGGATCGTGAGCCAACGCAACCCGGCGTGGCCCACGCGGCGAGCGCCTGTCGCTCTTGTAGAGAGAAACGCGGCTACCCCCGCCAGCGTATCACACCATGCCGTCAAGCGCGACAGGCTGGTACTTCAGCGTTCGCGCGTTCCGCCAGCAACGCGGCGCGCTCGCTGGACATTCGGCGCCCGCATGTACACAATGATGAGTGGAGTAGGCCGGGAGAGGCTGGAGAGACGCTATGATGCTGCAACTGTTGCTGGTCGAGGACCACGCGCCGGTGCGCCGGGCGCTGCGCGAGGGGCTGGAGGCCACTGGCGAGGTGAAGGTGATCGCCGAAGCCGCCACCGCGCGTGAGGCCATCGCCGCCGCCGAGCAGCACGGCGACCTCGATGTGGCGCTGATGGATGTGGAGTTGCGCGACGCCGAGTTGGGATCACGCGCTATGACGGGGGTCGGCGCGGCTGTGGCGATGCGCCGCGAGCGCCCGCGCTTCCCGGTGGTCTTCTACTCGATCCAGGATGACGACTCCTACTTCCGCGAGTTCCGCGCGGCGGGCATCCTCAGCCACTATGCCTACGTGCGCAAGAGCAACTATCTGCTGCCCTCCATGCTGCTGCCGCTGCTGCGCGACGCCGTGGCTGGTCGCAGCTTCATTGACCCCGAGATCGAGGATCGGGTGGATGAGGTGCGACGGCGCGACGCGGTCTCGCCGCGCGGGTTGCTGGAGCCAAACGAGCTGCGGGTGGCTGAGTTGCTGGCGCAGGGGCTGACCAACGAGCAGATCGCGGCGCGGCTCGGTCTGCGCGACGCCCGCGCCGTCAGCCGCACCAACGGGCGCATCTACGACGCCTGGCGGCTGAGCGAGACGACCACTGATGAGAAGGTCGCTCGCGCCCGCGCCGCGCTGATCTACCTCTACGACCGCCCGATCATGTGGGACGACCAGGGGCGCGCGCTGGCCCCTGACCGTAAGGGCGGCTGGGTTCCGCTCTTCGATCAGCCAACCGATGACAGCGACCCAGCGGGCGGGTCAGGCGGGGACCGCGCATGAACGAGCATCTGCTGCAATCCGCACTGGCGCTGGCGGCGATCGCGCTCTCAGTCTTCAGCCTCATCACCTATCTCTGGCTGGGGGTGACGACGCTGCTGATGAGCGAGCGACGCAGCCTCGTCACGTGGGTTGGCGGGCTGGGATTGCTCTTTGGCGCGCTCTTCTTTCTCTGCCACGGCGCGTTAGTAGCGGCTGGCACGTCGCAGACTACGCCCGCCACGACCGACCTCTGGTGGCGGCTCTCGTGGGGGCCAGCGTTCGCGGCGCCGCTGCTATGGGCGGCGATCGGCCTGCGCTACACCGCCGTGGCCGGCTCGTGGGGCAGGCTGCGCACGCCCGCGCTGGTGGTGGTGGCTGGCCTGGGCGCCTGCACCGCCCTGCTGACCCTGCTGAGCTGGTCATCCATCGGCCACTATAGCGACTTCATTGCCATCCTCGACAACTCGCTGCGGTTCAAGGCGAGCGATTCGCTGCATGTCTCGCTGTGGGTGCCGCTGCTGGGCGTCTCCTTCGTGATCTATGTCGGCGCGTGCGCCTCGCTGCCGTGGGCAGCGCTGGCGGTGCGGCGCTTCGGCCCCAGCATCGAAGCGCGGCTGGCGGCTGGCGGCTTCGCGCGACCCGGCGCGGCCCCGCGGCCCGGCGCGCAGCAGACGCCTATCTCCCGCCCCATCTCCCGCCCCATCTCGCCACCCGTTGCGTCGCCAGAGGCGCGCGAGGGCGAATCGGCTGAGGCAGCGCTGCTCTGGACGCCCAGCGACGCCTGGGACCGGGCGCGGCCAGCGCTCTTCGCCGCCTCGCTGTGCATGCTGGCGGCGGGCGCGGTCGTCGCGGTGGTCGGCCTGATTACCGCGCTGGTCGAGCATCGGTCCGCCGCCAGCGCCGTCTCGCAGACGCTGCCAGCGGTGACGGCGCCGCCGCAGCCGGGGCACGCGGCGCTCGCGCTGGTGCTGGCCGATCTGGTCGTGCAGGTGGCGCTGGCATGCCTGGGGCTGCTGGTGGGCTGGGCGGTGGTGCGCCAGGGCGTGCTGGTGGAGCGCCGTCTGCCTCAGCGCGGCTATCTGAGCCACTGGCGCGGTATGGCGGCGCTGGCGGGCGCGCTGGCGCTGGTGGTGGCATGGATGGGCGCGGTCGAGCCAGACGCGCTGCCTGATCTGCTGCTGCTGGTGGCGCTGGTGGCGGTGGCCATCGCCTTGCTGACGTGGCAATCCTACGTGGCGCACGACCGCCTGCTGGCGCAGTTGCGCCCCTTCATGGCCAGCCTCTCGCTGGGCAACGCGGGCTGGCTGGCGACCAATCCAGATGAGGTCGAGCGCGGGGTGGATCGCCTCTTTACCAGCCTGTGCCGCGATGTGCTGGGCGCGGCGCATGGGCGGCTCGACATCTCCGCCGGGCGCCTGCGCCACAGCTATGCGTATGCCGCGCCTGAGGATGAGCGAGCGGGCGGCGCCGCGCTGGAAGGGCTGGAGAAGCGCGACTGGTCGCTGCAGATGAGCGATGGGCGCGGCGCGGTCGCGGTGATGCGCCTGGGGCCGCGCCTCGACGGCGTCAGCTATACCTCGTCTGATCTGGAGATCGCTCGCGCCTGTGGCCTGCGCATCCTCGACGCGGTGGGCGAGTTCGCTACAGCCCAGGCGGTGGCCTCACTGGCGCGGCGGCGCGGCCTGGAGGCCGAGTTGACGGCGGCGCTGCCACGCCGCGCGCTGCATGATGATGTGCTGCCACGGCTGCATCTGGCGATGCTGCGGCTGGAGGCGCAGCGGTCGCGGTTGCGTGCGCGGCCCATCGCGGCGCCAGTGGCTTCGCTCGCGGCGAGCGAGGCGCCCAGCGCGGATGGCGTGCGCGACGCTGATGAGATGGGTGAGGCCGATGAGGTGGCGGGCGAGATTGGCGCAGTGGTGGCCGAACTTGGCCGCGCGCATCGCGATCTGGCGGCGCTGATGCGCGCGGCGCCGATGGCCAGCGCGCGGCGGCTGGAGCACGGCTTCACAGGCGCGCTACGCGGCGCGCTAGATGGCGAGTTCCGCGGCGCCTTCGACGAGCTGGGGTGGGAGACGCCCGACGACGCGGTGGCGGCGGCTGATGCGCTGCCCCCGGTGATGGCCGATCTGCTGTTGAGCGCCACGCTGGAGGCCGTGCGCAACGCGGGCCGCCACGCGCGCGGCGAGAATCTGCATCGGCGGCTGGCGCTGCGCGTGCGGCTGTCAGCCGACGAGCGGATGGTGACGGCGCAGGTCAGCGACAACGGCGTGGGGCTGACCTCGCCAATCGCCTCGCCGCTTGCCTCATCCATCGCGAGCGCGTCGCAGCCGAGCGACTCTGGCGCGTCCGCTGGCCCGGCGGCCAGCGAGCGGGCGGCTCCCTCACCCGTCGGCGCGGCAGGCGCCCGCAGCGGCCTGCTGACCTATGGCGCGCTGATGGCGCTGGTCGGTGGCTCGCTCAGCGTGCATGGCGGCGAGGAAGGCGGCGCGGTGGTCACGATTCGCGCGCCGCGCGCCAGCGACCTGGGCGGCCATCTGGGCGAGGCGGCGGTGTAACAGTCTGGCCACTTCGCGCCGCGGTAACTATTCAAGTCGGCATCTGCGGGCGCCGTGACTGAACAGCGCAGGCGGCCGGGAGGCTGGAGTGACTGCGCGAGGCAGCAGTCCTGTTCGCGCCTCGTGGCGCTGCTCGTCCGGCGTTCACCAGGAGGGAGCCGCACATGTGAGGCGGATCCCACATGAGTCGGCAGTCGCCGTCGGGGCGTCACGGCCGCGCCAGGCGCACCGGACTGCCACGGAGGCAGCGCCAAAGCCGCCGCCGCGCATTATGCGTACGTGCCGATTGCTGGAGCTTGACGCCTCCCGCCCGTCAGTCGAACGGTAGGGGTAGCGGCCGTACCGGCTGTTTGTCCACTCCCACACATTGCCCGCCATGTCCTGCGCCCCACAGGGACTCGCGCCCGCAGGGTAGGAGCCGACGGGTGTCGTCGCGCCGATGCCCGAGCCCTGCGTGTTGCACCGGGTGGCGTCAAACGCGTCGCCCCAGGGATATATCCACGCCGCGCCCGCCGCAGCATCCCAGCGCGCCGCCTTTTCCCACTCCGCCTCGGTGGGCAGGCGCCAAGGATGGCCGGTGAGGCGGGCGAGCCAGGCGGCGTAAGCTGTCGCGTCGTGCCAGGAGACCATTACCACTGGGTGCTCAGGACGTCGGAGCTGCGTGGGCCAGTCGACGACGCGACCGAGGAGGTTCCAGCGCTTGGGTCGCCGGTGTCCGGTGGCCTGGACGAAGCAAGCGTACTCGGCAACCGTCATGGGGAAGCGGGCGATGCGGAACGCGGGGAGCACGACACGATGCTGCGGTCGCTCCTCACGCTCGGCCTCTGGATCGCGCGTCGGATCGCTGCCCATCAACGACTCGCCCGCTGGTACGTCACACAGGGACGGCAGGATGAGCGCGTCGCTGGCCGCGGTCGCCGTGGCGCCGACGGCGACCGAACGCAGTGTGTACCCGAGCCCAGCGAGCAGTGGGGGCAGATGAGCCGAAGAGTCACGACGCGCCTGGGGGCCGGGACCGCCCTCGACCTTTGGCTCCTCGTCTCCACGAGCACGTATCTGTTCGCCTGCGTTCTATGCGTTCATGGCGTTCCTCTTCACGTCGGTGGCTGCAGGCTGAGTGAGTGACCGGCGAAGACCGCCTCTAGGGCGGCCAACCCCGGCCGGCCCTGCTTGCGGCCGGACTTCTTGCGCAATCTCTTCGTCTTACGCACCGGCCCGTCGCTGGAGGGGGACTTGGAGCTATTGTGGCTGTTCTTCGCCAGCCGCTTCCGCAGCCGCTGCACCTCGATCACGAGCATCTGAACCTGCTCGCGCAGGCTAGCGTTCTCCGCCCGTAACTGGGCAGGCTCATCTTCCCGCGTTATGTCACCAGTCTATCAGGCAAGGCAACCCGTCTTGAATAGTTACCGCGCCGCATGGGTATTGGCGACCTGCTCGCGCCGTGCGCCGACCATTTATGGCCGCGCCTCCAGCGCGCGCTCCAGCAGGCGGGCCAGCAGCGGGGCGAGCAGATCGTGTCCGCGCAGGCCGTCGCGCCAGGGCTGCGGGATGGACGCGACGCCGTAGCGCAGCCCCGCGACACCGCCCGCCACACAGGCCGTCGTGTCGGTGTCGTTGCCCAGGCCGATCGCGGCGCGTACCGCGCTGGCATAGTCGCCGGTGGACTCCACTGCCCAGCGCGCCGAGCGCAGCGTCGCCACGACATAGCCGCCGCCATCGCCGGGCGTGTCGTCGTCTGGGCGGATGTGGAACTCCAGCTCGGCGCGCTCTGGGGAGGATTCGGGCCAGAAGGCGCGCAGCGTGTCCACCGCGTCGGCCCACGGCTCGGCTTGCTGCTGCAAGACCCGCCGCGCCCACAGGCAATAGAGCGCGCAGCAGACCTGCGCCCGCACATGTCCATGCGTCAGGCGCGATTGCGTCATCGCGTCGGCGATCAGCGTCTCGTCGTCGTCCTGGCTCCAGAGCGTCAAGGGTAGCGCGCGCATCAGCGAGCCGTTGCCCAGCCGATTCTCTTCTGTCGGTCCGGCGTCGAGCGGCGCCACGCCCGCCTTGATCGCCCGCAGCGCCTGCCCCGTCTGGATGCCGATATCGAAGACGTTGGCGTCCACCGCCAGATAGCCCTCCTCGTACCAGCGGACGAAGCGCCGTCCCAGATCGTCGGGATCGAGCCGCCCACAGTCGAGCAGCGAGGCCAGCAGGCAGAGCGCTAGCGCGCCGTCATCCGACCACGTCCCTGGCGCCACGCCGCGATGTGAGCGCGCGAAGCCCGCTGGCGGCTGGTACTCGATCTGTCCGGCGGGCGGAATCTGGCTGGCGGGGTGAAACTCATAGGGCACGCCCAGCGCGTCGCCGACCAGCAGGCCGATCAGTCCGCCCTCGATGCGCTCCAGATAGGTTGGCTCCGCTGGCTCAGTCGCTGGCATGCGCCGCCTCCCATCAGCCCGCTCAGAGGGCGATCCAGTAGCGCGAGACGCGGGCGCCGCGCAGCGGGGAATAGCCCTCGCTGGTCAGCACGCCGCCATTGCGCACGATGACGAGCGCCGAGCGGACATTCTCGCTGTCGCACGTCAGCAGCACGCGCGAGAGGCCCAGTTCGCGGGCGCGATCGAGCGTCAGGGCCAGGATCAGCGTGCCATAGCCCTTGCCGCGTTCGCTGGGCCGAATGCTATAGCCGATGTGGCCGCCGATGTCCTCCAGCGTGGGGGTCAGATAGTGGCGCAGCTTGGCCACGCCCAGCAGCGTCACGCGCTGGGGCGCATCCGGCGTATGGGGCGCCACGCGAGCCAGCAGCAGCACGGTCTGCGGCACGCGCGCCGGATCGCGCACGATGCCCTGCGCCTCCTCGTCGCACTGCTTCACATAGGCTGGCCAGTCGGCGGCGCCCACCCCCAGGAAGGCCTCGCCGTGGGCGTTGAACTCGGCCTCGCACTCCCGATAGGCCGCCTTCAGGTCCAGAGCGGGCGCGAGCAGTTGGATTGTCGTCTCTTGGGTCATCACGCTGGCCCCCTCATGCGGCGCGTCGCCATACCCATCCTCCCATCCTCCCAGGCGCCAGCGGCAGTCAGGCGACAGTCCATCTCCCAGCGTGGCGCTTCGCTAGTTTCCGGCGCGAGGTCTGACTTGTCAAGCACTTACGCGAACCCTCACCCTCAGCCCCTCTCCCGCTGTGCGGAGGAGGGGCTGAGGGTGGGGCCAGCCCGCTGCCAGTCAAAACACTTTCGTGCGGCCACTTCGTCTCACCCTACAGATGGTGGTGAACTGGCAGCGCAACGACACGTGGACAGCAGTGCGAAGGGAGAAGCCTGTGCGCTGGAGCGGTCAGGCGGGGCATCTCGCCGATTGGCGAGATGACGATATGGCCAGCCATGCCAGCGACGCTCGCCATCTGATGGATGGATCGAGCGCGCGCGGCCAGGCCGAGCCGACCAGCCAGCGCGATATGACGACCGCGAACGATGGAGCCAACGTCAACGACGCCAACAGCGTCAACGACGCTGGCCAGACGCCCGCCGCGGGAGGCGCCGACGATCTCAGCGCCTTCTGCGCGCTGCTCGACGCCTACGCAGCCACGCTCACGCGGGTCGCCGCCGCGCTGGTCGGCGCGAGCGACGCCGAAGACGCCGCCCAGGAGGCGGTCGTGCGGGCGTGGCGGGCCTGGCCAGAACTGCGCGACCGCGCCGCGGCGCGCGCCTGGCTCACCAGCATCACCATCAATGTCTGCCGCGATTGGCTGCGCGGGCGCTTTGGCGCGCGTCGGCGGCTGACCGAATCGCTCTCGGAGGCGGGCGACGAGCCGCGGGCCATCGCCCAGCTCGACGCCGATCCAGGCGCCAGCGACCATGCCGCCGCGCTCGATCTGCGGCATGCCATCACCACCCTCGACGACGACCTGCGCATCATCGTGGCGCTGCGCTACTACAGCGGCCTGGACTCCACCACCATCGGCGCGGCGCTCGGCATGCCAGCCGCCACCATCCGCACCAAATTGCGCCGGGCGCTGGGTCTGCTGCGCGAGCAGCTTGGCGGCCCGCGAGCGCCAGACCTCGCGACCCAGGTCACCACGACCGAGACCACGACCGAGACCTCGAACCGAACCGAAGGGAGGCGCTAGATGTCCGATCTGCGCCCTGACGATATCCGCAACACTCACGATTCCCAGCGCGACGCCGAGCAGATCGCCGAGCGCGCCGAGCTGCCGCCTCATCTGCTGCCGATCCATGATCGGCTGATCGGCGACGGGGCGCGCTGGCGCTGGCGGGCGCCGAAGGGCGCTGGCCTGGCCGACTGGGCGCGCGCCACGCTGGCCGCTACGCGCGCCGATGCGCCGCAACGCTCGGCGAGCGCGCCGCGCCTGCGCGAGCGCCGCCTGGGAACGCTGGATTCCGAACACTCCACTCCACATCCTTCATACGGACCGAAAGGACCAATGCGCGATATGAACATGAGCCGTATTCGCAGCTACGTCGGGGCGGCCGCCGCTGTGCTGGTCGTCGGCCTGATCGCCCTGCTGCTCACGCACGGGCTGGGCAATCGCGGCACAGGCGCCTCCGCTGACGCTACCCCTACCGTGACAGCTACGCCCGCCGCGACCGATACACCCGGATCGCAGCAGGCCCAGTACACGCAGCCTGACCAGTTGCCCGTCATCTCGATCAGCGATCCCTCAATCGCCTACAAGCTGGCCAGCGGCGCGCTCCAACGCTCCAGCGACGGTGGCAAGACGTATAGCTCGTTGGCGCTGCCCAAGACTGACCTCAGCCAGGTTGATTCGATGTCGCTCGCGGTTAGCCCGCTCGACGCCAGCCACATCTTTGTGATGCTGAGCGGCAAGAAGTCTGACCAGGGCTGCTCGCCGCCGAACAGCCCCTATCCCGCTATCGCCATGCACGGTGGCGTGCTGGCCTCGGGCTATGTGCCGTGCGCCGAGCAGTACATGAGCGTGGATGGCGGCCACACCTGGACCCAGCCGAAGCTGCCCACCGGCGGCGTGATCGGCGGCCTGAACATGATGCGCAGCGTGCAGGGCGCGTATGGCGACATGTCCTATGTCATCCAGGCGCAGGGACAGCGGCTCTATGCCGCGATGGCCTTCGACGATCTGAGCGGCTCGCTGGTCGATTCGCCGGGTGTGCGGCTGATCGCCAGCGACGATGGCGGCGTGACCTGGCGCTTCGCGGATTCCGGCCTCGCCACGTCGAAGCGCTACATCTGCGACTTCGCCGCCTCGCCGATTCCCTCGACGGTGTATGCGGTGACGGGCGACAACGCCTGCGGCGGCATGACGTATCCGAACCTCTCGCTCTATCGCAGCGAGAACGGCGGCCAGAGCTGGTCGCGGATGAGTTCGCTGCCGGCCCAGGGCGAGACGGGCCTCTTCGTCGGCGCGCACGGCGAGCTGTACGCCTACATGCCGGTGGTAAGCGTAAAGGGGCAGGGCGCCTCGGTCACGGGCAGCCCGAGGAACGTGATGGTCAGCCTGGATGGCGGCGTCACGTTCATGAGCAGCATCCCCTCCGGGCTGCCGCTGGTCGGCAATATCTCTGGCCCCTACGCCACACTGGCTGATGGCTCGATCGTGATTGGCGAGTATGGCGCCACCCCAGGACCCGGCCCGCAGACGCTCTATAGCTGGAAGAAGGGCCAGAACGGCTGGGCAAGCCTCAAGGTCAACATCTCTGCGGGGATCGCGGCGGTCATGGCGCAGCCTGTCGCCTCCGGAGCGACATCGCAGACGCTCACCATCATCGCCAACAACGGCGACGTCTCGACCGTGACGGTTCCGCTGAGCTAGCGCCCCCACCCCCAACCCCTCCCCCGCTGCGGCGGGAGAGGGGAGAGGTTCGCCCCGCTCCAGCAAGGCTGTTGGAGCGGGGCGTTTTGCGCTGGCGGCGAGCGCGCCACATTCCCGATCAACCGGGCGCATCGAGTAAGGTCAAATCAGCGGGTTCAGAATCCCCTGGAACGAGAGGACGACCAGAACTACGCTCACCGCATAGAGCGCGACCACCACCCAGCCCAGGAGCGCCCCCGTGCGGGCGAGCGTGGCTGACGGGCCGCGCGCTCTGGTTACGGCGCGCGAGCGACGCCTGCCGATTACAATCGCCGCGACGGCTGGCAGTATTCCGAGCGGAGAGAAGAGGATCTCCGGTCCGAGCGCCAGCGGATAGAGGGTCTGGGCAATCGCTCCCAGGACAGGAACCTCCGCGAGATCGAAGAGGATCAAATCCGTCGGCAGCGCCAGCAGCGTAAATGCGATGAGGGCGACGATTCCCAGCGACACGGCTGTGACCGCGCGACCGCCTGGCGGTCCCAGCGGCCCTTCTTGAGATGGAAGGGAAGATGCGACAGACATGGCAGGCTCCTCTCAGATCGGGCAGTCAACCCATGATAGTCAGATTCTGGCGCCCGCTAATCACGCGGCGATCACAAATGCGCGCCTCAGCGGCGCCATCAGGTCACGCAGCGGCACGATGAATGAAATGATCGGAGCGGGTGGCTCAAGGGAACGACGAGCGACGCTGGCGAGGTGTTCCGTATCGCGACAGGGCTGGCGGATGTGGCGCTATGCTATACTTTCTGTAGTTTTAGATGCGCGCGCCTATCAAGGGGAGATCAACGATCGTGCTGACCGAAGCGAGCAATACGCAGGATGGGACGAAGGACGGGACGAAGGCTGGGACGCCTGCCAGCGCGCCTGGCTTCACACCCGGATTCACGACACGCCCGGCGCGGCTGTTCGATCCGCTGGCGCTGCGCGGGGTGACGGCGCGCAACCGCGTGATGATCTCGCCGATGTGCCAGTATTCCTGCGAGGATCGCTCTGGCCGCGCGACCGACTGGCATCTGGTCCATCTCGGCTCCTTCGCCACGGGCGGCGCGGGCATCGTGTCGGTCGAGGCGACGGCGGTGGAGGCGCGTGGGCGCATCAGCCCGTGGGATATGGGCCTGTGGGATGATGACCAGATCGAGCCGCTGGCGCGCATCGCACGCTTCGTGCGTGAGCAGGGCGCGATCCCGGCCATCCAACTCTCACATGCCGGGCGCAAGGCCAGCGTGGATCGCCCCTGGACGGGTGGCAAGTCCATCGCGCCGGGCGAGATTGGCTGGCGCGTTGTCGGCCCCAGCGCCATTCCCTTCGATACCGAGCATCAGACGCCGGAGCCGATGACGGCGGCGCAGATCGGCGAGATCGTAGCGGCCTTCACGCGGGCGGCTGAGCGGGCGCTGGCGGCGGGCTTCGAGCTGATCGAGCTGCACGCGGCGCACGGCTACCTGCTGCACCAGTTCCTCTCGCCTGCCAGCAACCAGCGCGACGACCGGTATGGCGGCGACCTGGAGGGGCGCATGCGCCTGCCGCTGGAGGTGACGCAAGCCGTGCGCGCAATCTGGCCGCAGCGGCTGCCGCTCTTTGTGCGCGTCTCGGCCACCGACTGGCTCGACGATGACCCCGCCCGACCAAGCTGGACGCTGGAGCAGACCATCGCCTTCGCGCGTCGGCTGAAGGAGCTGGGCGTGGACGCGATTGACTGCTCCAGCGGCGGCAACGAGGCGCATGTGCGCATCCCCGCTGGCCCTGGCTACCAGGCGCCGCTGGCGGAGCGGGTGCGGCGCGAGGCGGGCATCCCCACCGTCGCCATCGGGCTGATTACCGAGCCAGCCCAGGCCGACCAGATCATCCGCTCGGGTCAGGCCGATCTGGTGGCGCTGGCCCGCGCCGCGCTGCGCAATCCGCACTGGCCGCTGCACGCCGCCATGACGCTGCGCCAGCCCGCCCCCATCCCGCCGCAATACGAGCGCGCCAACCTGAAGTAGCAGTTGGTGTGAGGCGCGTCCCAGCCCGCGCAGGCGGGCTTTGCGGCCCGCGGGCCACCTAGCCTGCGGCTTCAGCCGCCCGTGCGCCTACCGCCCTCGGTCGGCGTAGCGCACGCCGTCGGGGCCGCCGATGTAGACGCGCTCGGTCATGCCGAGGAAGAGTCCGTGCTCGACGACGCCTGTGATCGCCTTGATGCGCGCCGCCACCGCCGGGATGTCGGGCGGCTGATCGAAGAGCAGATCGAGGATGTAGTGGCCGCCATCGCTGAGGAAGGGCGCGTCGGCTGGGTCGCCCGGATGCGCTAGCTGCGCGCGGCGCGTGATGTGGCAGCCGGGAGCGGCCAGCCGCGCGGCGGTGTGCCGCCAGCCAAACGTCTCCACCTCGACGGGGATGGCCGCGCCGACGCCGAGCGTCCGCGTGATCTTGGTCGCGTCTACCAGGATGATGCGGTAGCGGCTGGAGGCGGCCACCAGCTTCTCGCGCAGTAGCGCGCCGCCGCGCCCCTTCAGCAGATCGAGCGTCGGCAAGATCACCTCGTCGGCGCCATCGAAGCTCAGGTCGAGATGATCCACCTCATCCAGCGCAGCCATCGGGATGCCGAGGCTCTGGGCCAGCGTCTGCGTGCGCTCGGAGGTCGCCACCCCACGCATGCGCAGCCCCTGGCTGACCCGCGCCGCCAGCGCATGCAGCATCCCCTCGGCGGTCGAGCCAGTTCCCAGGCCGACGATGGCGCCATCGGAGACCTCGCGCACCGCCGCCTCAGCCGCCGCGTGCTTCCACGCCGTCTGCGTCGCCTCATCCACCGCCTGCCCTGCGAACTGCCCGAACTGCCCTGGCCCGCTTGCGCTCATCTCGCTGCCTCCGTCAGTAGATTCAGATGAGAGGAATCTGTTTGCCCGCGCCTTTACTGAGTTGCTTGCCTGCGCGCACCTGCCGCGCCCGCCCGCGATCTTGCGC
>JAICVT010000286.1 GCA_025935235.1 Ktedonobacterales bacterium
GACGCCGTCGCCGGTCATGGCAACGGTGTGGCCGTGTCGCTGCAAGCTCTCGATGATGCGCAGCTTGTCGAGGGGCGTGGCGCGCGCGATGACGGTGGCGCGCTCCAGACGCTCCTCCAGTTCGCCGTTGGATAGCTCGGCGATGTCGGCGCCCGTCATCAGCGCGCCATCTTGCTCGCCGTCGAGCAGGCCCGCCTCGATAGCAATCGCCGCCGCCGTCGCCGGGTGGTCTCCCGTTAGCATCATCACGCGCACGCCCGCCTCGCGGCAGCGCCGCACCGCTGCGCGCGCCGCGCCGCGCAGCGGATCGTTGATGCCGAGGAAGCCCAGCGCGGTCAGTTCATGCGGGTCATCGGGCGAGGCGTCGGCGGGTCCTTCAGCGACGAGCAGCACGCGCAGCCCCTGTTGAGCGTACATCTGGGCGCGCTCCAGCAGGCGGCGGCGTCCAGCGGCGCCAAGGCGCGTCGTGCGACCGTTGGTTCGCTCGCGCGCGCACCGCATGACGACGATCTCGGGCGCGCCTTTGACGCAGAGTCGGCCATCCGTCAGGCTCGCATAGTAGCCGCGCATTGGGTCGAACGGCGTCTCAGCCGCGCGCGGACGCCGCATCCACTCGTCCATCCCGGCCTCTTCGCCCGCCGTGATGACGGCGATGTCGGTGGGATGCGACGTCGCGTCGGGCGCGTCGGGTCGTGGGCTGGCCAGCGCCGCCGTCAGCAGCAGCGCGCGCAGCGACTCGGGCAGATCGTCGCTGGGCAGGCGGCGCTCCTCGCGCGCGTTGGCCAGCAGGCGCAGGGCGAGCTTGCCACGGGTGAGCGTGCCGGTCTTGTCGGCGCACAGCACATCCACGCGGCCCAGCGACTCCACCGATGGCAGCCGCCGCACGATGGCCTGGCGCTCGGCCAGGCGGCGCGCCACACCGGCCTCGCTCACCTGGGTCAGCAGCGGCAGCCCCTCTGGCACGGCGGTCAGCGCGATGGCCGCGCCGATGGCGAGCTGTGGCAGCAGCGAGCGTGTGCGCAGAAAGCCGGACGTGAAGACTATCGCCCCGCCGCCAATCGCCAGCGGCGCGACCTGCGTCAGCAGCTTGCTCAGGCGCTGGTTGAGCGGACTTTGCTTGGTCCAGTCCTCGCTGAGCGCGGCGGTGATCGTCCCCATGCGTGTGGCTGAGCCGACGGCGAAGGCGACCGCGCGCCCGGCGCCAGTGATGACATCGCTGCCATCCAGCAGCACCCGGCTGCCGTCGCTCCGGGCGTCAGGCGCCTTCACGACTGGTAGCGATTCGCCGGTCAGCGCCGCCTCGTCCACTTCCAGCGATTGCGCCGTGATCAGGCGCGCGTCGGCGGTGACGCGGTCGCCGGAGCCGAGCAGCAGGATGTCGCCCGGCACGACCTCCGCCGCCGCGATGCGTTTGGGCTGGCCATCGCGCAGCACGCGGGCGTGGGCGGCGCTGAGCCGCTCTAGCGCCTGTGACACCTGGTTCGCCTTGCGCTCCTGCCAGGCGCCGACGGCGACGTTGGCCGCGATGGTCGCGCCGATGATGGCGACATCGGCGGGCGCGCCGAGCAGCAGCGAGATGCCGGCGCCGACACCCAGGATGGCCGTCAGGGGCGAGCGCAGTTGCTCGCCGATGGCGCTCCAGACGCCGTGGCGCTGCCCGACGGAGACGGCCTGATGGCGGCGGCGAGCGGCTTCCTCGCTGCTCAGGCCCTGCTCGCTGGTGTGGAGCGCGTCGAGAACGTCGCCAACCGAGCGCTGGCCCCAGCGCTCCGGTCGCGGATCGGCCAGCGTGGCCAGCGCCGATTGCGGCCGTGCGCCGCCACGCAGTCGCAGCCAGCCATCAATCAGGCTGGTCATGGTCGTGACATAGACGCCGCGCGAGGCCAGCGCGATGCCCGGACGCCCCTGGAATCCCCAGATAGCTCCGAACAGGTTCGATGCAACAGCGAGACCGACGGAGTCGCGCACGGCGAGGTCGCGCTGCGCTCCGGCGCGCACAATCGCCGCGACCGCGCCCAGTTCGTAGGTCACCAGGTCGGCGCGCGCCGCCAGTGGGGTATGTGCGCCAGTCAGGCCGATCGCCAGATCGCAGGCGTCGAATGCAGCGGCGGCATGCGCGCCGTCGGAGACGAACGCGACGAAGTCGCCGCGCGCCTGGCGCGAGCGGATGGCGCGCAGCGCATCGTCGTGGTCGAGTACCGCGATCCCCGCGCGTCGCCCGACACCGCGCGCCGCCAGATCGTCGCCGCCGGGCAGCAGCGCCAGCTCCACGCGCGCCCGCCGGCATGCCTCCACCAACTCACCCACGTCGGGCAGCAGACGCGGGCGCAGCGCGATCAGCGCGATGGGTCGCTGCTCATCCTCACGGCGCAGCGCCAGCGCGATCTCGCCCCGCTGGCGCATCGGCGCCGCCTCGGGCGTCTGGCCCCAGTCGCGCACGAGTCCCAGCGCATAGCGCACGCCCTCGACCTCTGCCGTCGCGGTCTGGCCGTCAAACGCTCCGAGTTCGGCGGGCGCGCCCTGCGCGGAGCGGAACGCGCCACCCCACGGTGAGCGCGCCGCCGAGGCAATCGCGCTGGCGATGGCGAGCGCGGTCTGCGTCTCTAGCGCCGGATCGAGCGGCGTGACGGTGGTGACCTCGTAGCCAGAGGAGATCAATCGCGGGCCATCCAGCAGCAGCGTGTCGGGCCGACGAATCGTGCGCTCTGGACGGGTTCCTACAATGGTTGCGCCAGCCGCCAGGATGTGCGCGCTGGCGTTGAGGTTGGCGGACTCCATCCCGATGATGGCGGTGCGCGGACTGACCAGCAGCAGCGCCGCGAAGGCGCGCGCCGGCGAGCGCGTCAGCGCGGCGGTGGCGAGCGCGTAGGCCAGCGAGAGCGGGCTGGACCACAAGATGTAGCGGTCATAGACCGTCAGTCGCAGCGGCGCGGGGCGCGTGTAGCGCGCGAATGCCGGGCCGCCCTCCAACTGGAGAGTGAACGGGCCGCCATACAGGCGCGCTCCGGGTGGAACACGAGCGCCGGGCGCGACCGTCAGCGGGGCGCCGCTACGGCTCATCGCCGAGCCTTTGCCTTCGAGTACGCGCGCGGGCTGCGGCGCGCGACCGCCCGATGTCAGGTGGATGACCGCGCCCGGAGTCGTGTCCACGGCGTCGGAGAGCCGCTCGGCGTAGCGCCGCCACGCGGTCTGCCGGGCGCGCGATTCCGTCAGTAGTCGCAGCGACTCCATGCCGGAGACCATCAGGCCAAGCGGGCTGTTCGAGAGCGCCATCGCGGCGATATTGGGGGTGGCAAAGGCGATGTCGGCGGCGTCTGCCCCCAGCAGTTTGCGCACACCGTTACGCACCAGCGGGAAACTGCTCAGAATGCTGAAGACGCCGCCGATGGTGGCCGGAATCTCCGGATTGACGAGCGGACTTGGCACACCGGGAAATTGCTGGGCGCCGATCACGCTCAAGCCGAGCAACGAGCCGATGACGCGGGTGGCGCCCTGGATGATCGGGCGCGGATCGAGCGGGTCGCTGAGGCGATCTTCGCCGGGGAGGTCGGGCAGTTCGACATCGGCCACCTGCGCGATCAGGTCGTCAAGATCGCTGACCTGCTCTGAGAACTCCACTAGCACTCGCCCGGTGATCGGATTCGCTCTGGCGCGCACGCCAGGCGTCTGCTGGAGTCGCTCCACCACGCGCTGGGCCACTCGCGGATCGCGATCCATCCCGCGCACGCTGATGCGCGCTCGCACCACGCGCCCATTGTGCTGCGCGCTGGCGGGCGGCGAGTCGGACTCATGCGCATGATAGCCGCTGAACTCGCGTTGGAGGCCGTCGAGGTGCGCCAGCAGCGTAGACTCGCTGGTTTTGGCTGGGTCATAGAGCAGCAGCGCGTTCCTCGTCAGCCCGTTGGTCTCGACTCTGGTGACGCCGTCCAGCGCGCGGAGGCGCTCGGCGACCCGGCGCGGCTCGTTTCCGGTCCACTGGGGGAGATGCGCGCGCAGGCGACCTGATAGGTGGTGGAGGAGGACGGGAGCCTGCGGCTCGGCTTCGACTGTGACGCTCATGGCGCTTTGATCCTGCCTGCTAGCACGACGCGAACTCTATTTGGAGCTGGCCAGCAATCGTCAGCGGGCGCGGATCCTGACGCAGAGCATCCGCGCCCGCTCGTCGGTCTGCCCGTTGAGGGTGGAGAGGCGATGACTGGCCGGTTGGGCGCTGCGGCTGCTAGGGTTGCGGGCTGTCCGATGTATCCTGGTTGACCTGGGTATCCTGCCGCCGGATGCTCTGCGCCTCGGCCCAGATGTCGTCGCCTTCTTCGCGCAGGCGCGCCAGCATGATCCGCATGCGCTTGCCAGCGGAGGCGCCCCATACGCTCAACCGCTGCGCCGCCTCGTCTACCAGCACGTCGGCGCGCTGCATGGCCGGAGACATGGCGTCGGGCGCCGCCTGTGGATTGTCCTCGGCGCTCTCGGCAGGCTGCGAGCCGTCGTCCGCCGCGCCATCGCTCTGACCGTGGGTCATGCGCTGGGCCTGCGCCTGCGCCTGAGTGGCGCGGTCTGCAGCCTGTTGCGCTGCCATCTGGGCGACCTGAGCGCCCCGCGTGGCAAGCTCCTGGAGGCGCATGCGAGCTTGCGCCGCGAGCGCGCCGATCCGTTCGCCCGCCTGATCGAGCGCCACATCGGCCCGCCGCACGGCGGATTCGCCCATCGGGGGTTGGGAGTCCTCTGCCATCAGATTTGCGCCCCTTCGGTTTGCGCGTCGGCTGGCTCCTCAGTTACTGAGGTTGCGTCAACGGTATTGGCGTCGGATGATCCATCGGAGGCGTTGTCTTTGCGAGGCGCCGCGCCATTGGCCGCCTGCGTGGCGCCACGACTGATGCCGCGCGCGAACGAGGTGATGGCGTCGCCAGCCATCAGCGCGCCAGCTAATCCGAGTACGGCTCCGCGGCGCACGACCTTTCGCACCTGCGGCGAGGCGACAACGGCGACAACGGCGGCTGCCACGCCGACTTCAGGCTCTAGAAAATCTTCAAAGTCCATAGCTCAGCGCCTCCATCTGTCAGGGGACATATCCTTTGCGCGGGATCGAGCCTCCGCATACAGCGACTCGCAGGGGGCGGAATCCGCATATCAGATGCCATGTCGCGGCGCGCGGCTCCGCGCTGAGGGGGCTATGCGGGAGCGGTTCGCGGCTCAGCAATGATAGACTGAAGCTCATCACACGGTGACGGACAGAGGGAGCGGGCGATGGGCGAGCGCGAGCGCGAGTTACGGCCCTGGCTGACCCCGACCGAGGCGCGACGTGTGGAAGGCTTGGTGCGACTCTTCGAGACGATGCCGCCAGAGCAGGTCGCCGAACAGGTCGCGGCCTCAGCGCGTCGTAGCGACCGGCGCTACGATGACGAGTCCATCGTGCTGTATGCCGGAACGAATGTGATGGACCCGCGCGCGCGGGCGGTGCTGGGCGGGAGCCTGGCGAGCCGCCCCAGCCTGGGGCATCCGGGCGCGAAGTACGAGACGGGGCTGGAGGAGGCCGAGGCCATCGAGATGGCCTGCCTGGCTCTGGCGCGGCGCGTGTTTGCGGCGCCGTACATCGAATATCGCGTGGCCAGCGGCTCGCTCGCCAATCTGTATGCCTTCATGGCGCTGGCCAAACCCGGCGACACGCTGCTGGCGCTGCCCACCAGCGCGGCGGGGCATGCCACCCACCGCGAGTTTGGCGCGGCGGGCCTCTACGGCCTGCGCATCGTTGACATCCCCTGGAACGACGAGCGCATGGAGGTGGATGTGGACGCGCTGGGCGTGGTCGCGCATCGCGAGCGCCCACGTATCATCCTGCTGGGCGCCAGCCTGGCGCTCTTTCCGTTTCCGGTGCGCGAGGCGCGGGCGATAGCCGATGAGGTGGGCGCGACGCTGATGTAC
>JAICVT010000243.1 GCA_025935235.1 Ktedonobacterales bacterium
GCCAGCGTGATCTCGGCCAGCGTCGGCCAGCCCTCACCCGGACGGGGCGCCTGCGCGATGCCCAGCAGCGTCCACGCGCTGCGCTTGGCGTACATCAATCCGCGCGTGCCGTCAATGGGATCCACGATCAGCGTGAAGGCCAGCCGCTCCGCGTCGGCGCCCGCCGGGAAGACGCGCTGGCCTTGCTCCAGCCCTTCAGCGACCAGCAGAAACGGCTCCTCGCGCGCCCACTCGTCGCAGAGCGCCAGCAGCGCCTGCTCGCCATGCTCATCCAGCCGGTAGATGATGTCGCCGCCGCGCTCGCCAGTCGCCGCCGCCAGCCGCTCGATGCTCTCGGCGCGCAGCCCGGCGCTCACCGCCGCGCGCAGTCGCTCGCCCAGCCGCCGCAGCCACGCCAGCCGCCGCGTCGCGTCGTTGGCGCCGCTGGCGTCATCAAGCCGCTCCATCTACGCGCCCTCCTGGCCCACGCTTACCCATCCCGCCGCTGTTCGTCACGCTGGCCCACGCTGGATAGTGTACATCGCCCAATCGGCGCCCGCGTGGAACATAGCAACCGCACGCAAGTGTAGGTGGCGCGGCGCCTGAGGGCTTGCTGGCGCGCGGCGCTTCGACTATGCTGCGTTTCAGGCGGCCAGCCTCGTCAAGCAGCGCTGGCGCCGACTGGGAGGAAGCGGAGCTATGGACATCTCAGCATTCCAGGGCATGGGCGACGCGCGCGCCGCGGAATTTGACTTTCTGACCGCGATCCGCGCGGCGCGCGGCAATCCACGGCGGCTCGAAGACCTCTATCAGGAGGCGCGACGCGTCGGGCAGGCCGGGCGCTTTGGCGAGGCGCTCATGGCGATCAGCGCCGAGCAGCCCGACGACACGCTCTTCCTCGCGTGGCGCTATCGGCTGGAGTCGCTGGACGACGCGCGGCTGGGGCGGCTAGGCGCGGGCTGGCGGCTGGCCGTCCCCATCAGTGTCATCCTGGCGCTGGCGCTGTGGATCACGTCAGATCCACAGTGGACAGCGCCGGGCAATATCCCGCTTCAGGTCTTCTTCTGGCCGCCGCTGGCCGCGCTTGCCATCCTGTGGTATCTGACGCTGGCAGGGACGCACAGCGCCCGGCGGATCGGGCTGGCGGCGGGCGCGACGGTGGTTCTAGCGACGCTGGTGGCCTACGTCGGGTTCGCCTCATCGACATCGCACACCGGTCTGGTGGGTTCGGCGTCGCAATCGGGCTATCTCACGCTGATGGCGCTGCACCTGCCGCTGATGGCCTGGGCGGCGGTCGGGCTGGCCGCACTAGGGCTGCGCTACACGGCGCGCGACCTCTTTGGCCTGCTCACCAAGTCGCTCGAAACGATTGGCTCGGCGGGCGTTTACGGTATCGCGGTGGCCGCCTTCGTCGGCCTGACCTATGCCATGTTCGCCACGCTCCAGGTCGAGCTGCCCCAGTTGTGGCAGCGGCTGCTCATCGCGGGTGGCGGCGGGCTGCTCCCTGTGCTGGCGGTCGCCAGCGTCTATGATCCGGCGCGGCGAGCGGGCGCGCAGGACTTCTATCGCGGCTTCGGCAAGATTCTGGCGATCATCATGCGCCTGCTGCTGCCGCTGACGCTGCTGACGCTGCTGGTCTACATCGCGTTCATCCCGTTCAACTTCCTCGCGCCATTCAACCAGCGCGACGTGCTGATTACCTACAACGTCGGCCTGTTCGCGGTGATGGGGCTGCTGGTCGGCGTCATCCCGCTCTCGGCGGAGGATGTGGCGGCGCGCTGGCGTGGCTGGCTGCGGGCAGGGATCGTGGCGCTGGCGGCGCTGGCGCTGCTGGTCAGCCTCTACGCGCTCAGCGCGATCCTCTATCGCACCGCGCTGGATGGCCTGACAATGAACCGCCTGGTCGTTATCGGCTGGAACACGCTCAACGTCGCGCTGCTGGCATTCGCATTGGTGACGCAGACGCGCGCCGGGCGTGGCGATGGTTGGGTGTCGGCGCTGCAGCGGGTGGCGCGCGGCGGCGCGCTGGCCTACGTCATCTGGGGGCTGGCGCTCGTACTGGCGCTGCCCTGGCTATTCTAGCAGCGGGTGGCGGGACCTCTCCCCCTAACCCCCTCCCTGAAGGGGAGGGGGAACCCTGGTTAACGTGCGCGCCGAGAGCCAGCCGTCAACCTGAGAGCAGGCGATGAAGCGAGCATCCACTCGCCCATTGCCGCAAACCCCGCCTTGAGTTCCCCTCCCTGAAGGGGAGGGGGCAGGGGGAGAGGTTCGCGCCATCACCTGCCGATGATCTTCACGTCGAGCTGGCTGAGCCGCGCGGGGTCGGCGATCATCTCGATGGCGGTGATCTTGCCATCATCGCTGAGCGTGAAGGCGAAGACGACGCGCGGCTGCCCGCCCGGCACCCACGTCAGTCCAGCGGCGCCATCCACCAGCGCGACCTGCGCCGCACGCGCCCGCCCGGAGAACTGCGCGGCCACCGCCTGCGCGCCGCGCGCCTCGCTCGCCCCCGTCGCCAGCGCGGTGGCGTCGGCTCGCAGCGTGACATCGGGATCGAGCGCCGCCAGCAGCGCCGCGAAGTCGCCGCCGCGCGCCGCCGTCAGGAACGCCTCGACGACCGTGCGCTGGCGAGCGCGATCAATGTCAGGATCGGCATCGGGGTCAGCCCCCGCGCCCTGCACACGGCGACGCGCGCGGCTGGCGAGCTGGCGCGCGGCGGTCGGCGTGCGCCCCACGATCGGCGCAATCTCATCGAACGAGACGTCGAAGACATCGTGCAGCACGAAGGCCAGCCGCTCGGCGGGGTTGAGCGTGTCTAGCACGACCAGCAGCGCCAGCCCCACCGAATCAGCCAGCAGCGCCGCCTGCTCTGGGTTCGCCTCTGGGTCGGCGCCCGCCGCATCCGCTGGAATCGGCTCCTCCGCCGCATATGGCTCCAGCGGCTCCTCGCGGCGCGCATTGCGCGAGCGCAGCATGTCGAGGCAGACGCGCGCCACCACCGTCGTCAGCCAGCCATCGAGATTGCGCACATCGCTCGTGTCGGCGCGGCTGAGCCGCAGCCACGCTTCCTGCACGGCGTCTTCAGCCTCGCTCGTCGAGCCGAGCAGACGGTAGGCCACCGCGCGCAGATGCGGGCGATTGGCCTCGAACCGCGCCGCCAGCGCCTCATGCGTCGCGTCTGGTGTCGTATCCATGTCGCTTGTTGGGTCTTTCTCTCGATCACATGCCCTTGTCTACGCCCCTCACAGATGTGACGAGTCAACCCGGGCGAATGTGACCGCGACATGGATGGCGCATCAGGCCATCGGCGAACCCGCCAGACACAGGTTCCCCCTCCCTGAAGGGGAGGGGGCCAGGGGGAGAGGTCGCTACTCGGCGTCGCCGTAGATAGTGTAGTGCCAGCCTTTGCGCGCGTCGCCAGTGGTATCGAGCATGACGTGCTTGACCTGGGTGTAGTCCTCCAGCGCGTAGGGCGACATATCCTTGCCGAAGCCGCTCTGCTTGAAGCCGCCGTGCGGCATCTCGCCGGTCAGCGGCAGGTGATCGTTGACCCAGACCGTGCCGAACTCCAGCGCTCCGGTCATGCGCATGGCGCGCTGCACGTCGCGGGTCCAGACGGAGCCAGCCAGCCCGTAGCGCACGGCGTTGGCGCGGGCGACGGCGTCGGCCTCGTCGCTGAAGGGCAGCACGACCACCGCTGGCCCGAAGATCTCGTCCACCACCACCGGCGAGTCATCCGCCACGTCGGTGATGACGGTCGGCTGGAAGAAGAAGCCGCCCTCCAGCCCCGCGACCTGCGCGCGCTCGCCGCCCAGTGCGAATTTGCCCGCGCCGCGCGCCTTGCCGACCAGCGTCTCCACGCGCCCCAACTGCGCCTGGCTCACCAGCGGCCCCATATCGGTCTGCTCGGAGGAGGGATCGCCGACGCGGATGTCGCGCGCGAGCGCCGTGAAGCGGTCGAGGAACTGGTCATAGATCGGCTGCTGGACGTAGATGCGCGTCGCGGCGGTGCAGTCCTGCCCGGTGTTGACGAAGCCGCCGACCACCGCGCCCTGGGCCGCCGCTTCCAGATCGGCGTCCGCGAAGACGACGAACGGCGCCTTGCCGCCCAGTTCCATATGCACGCGCTTGAGCGACTGCGCCGCCGCCTGCATGATGAGCTTGCCCGTCTCAGTCGCGCCGGTCAGCGAGATCAGCCGCACATCGGGATGCGTCACCAGCGCCGCGCCGACCTCATCGCCGCCAGGGACGACATTCAGCACGCCAGCGGGCAGCCCCGCCTCGATGGCTAGCTCGCCCAGCGCCAGCGCCGTCAGCGGCGTCTCAGGGGCGGGCTTCAGCACGACGGTGTTGCCAGCCGCCAGCGCCGGGCCGATCTTCCACAGCGCCATCATCAGCGGATAGTTCCACGGCGCGAGCTGCCCGCAGACGCCGATTGGCTCGCGGCGGATGATGCTGGTCATGCCGGGGATGTATTCGTGCGAGGCCTGCCCGGCCAGCACGCGCCCAGCCCCCGCGAAGAAGCGCAGGCAGTCAATGGCAAACGGCAGATCGCTATCGCGCGCCAGCTTGATCGGCTTGCCGACGTTGCGCGATTCCATCGGCGCCAGCTCATCCAGGCGCTGCTCCAGCAGATCGGCCAGCTTGAAGAGCGCGGCGGCGCGTCCGCCTGGCCCCAGCCCCGTCCAGCGGCCATCGTCGAAGGCGCGTTTGGCGGCGGCCACCGCGCGGTTGATGTCCTCCACGCCGCACTCTGGCACGGTATCGCCCGCGCCGCCCGTCGCGGGATTGACAAGCGTGCGTGTCTTGCCGTCGGCGGCGGCTACCAGCTCGCCGTCAATCAGCGCCTTTTCGGTATTCAGCGTCTTCAGCGCCATTGCCTGCTTCCTCTCCTCGCGGCCTCACCCGCTAACCCCTCTCCCACGGGGTGAGAGAGAATCTGAACTCCCCTCTCCCCGTGGGAGAGGGGCCGGGGGTGAGGTCCTGAACTCGCTCTCAGCGTACTCGCTCAATCTCTCGCATGCCACCGCCAGCATACGTAGGCGGTGGGGGCGCCTCAAGGGCCACGCTGGCTATCCCTGATCGCCGCCGATTGGCCAGTGTGGCGAAATGGGGGCGCGAACCTCTCCCCCTGCCCCCTCCCCTTCAGGGAGGGGAACTTTGGCCGGGCGTTGCGGCATTTAGCGATCCTCCGGCTCCCCCTCTCCTCGTGGGAGAGGAGGCTGGGTCGCGCCGTCACTCCGCGCCGTAGCTGGCGCGCACGCGGCGCAGCAGCAGCGCGGCGCGCAGGTTGAGCTTGGTCAGCGAATCGCTCAGGTCCACGTCGCAGATCTCCTCGATTCGGCGCAGGCGATACTTGAGTGTGTGGCGATGGATGTAGAGCCGCTCGGCGGCGCGCACGCCGTTGCCCTCGCACTCCAGAAAGACCTCCAGCGTCTGGGTCAGTTGTCCTTCGTGCGTGCGGTCATGCTCCACCAGCCGCGCCAGCCGCCCGGAGAAGGCGTTTTCGGCCAGCATCTGCGGCGGCAGCGCGTGCAGCCAGTGCAGCAGCCCCAGCTCCTCGAAGGTTGCCACCCGGCGGTCGTCGCCTAGCGCGGGCAGCAGCGCCAGCGCCTCCAGCGCGCGCTCATACTCGCGGTCGAGGCTGCCAGCCGCCTCGCGCAGCGCGCTCACCCCCAGCCGCACCGGCGCATCGAACGCGCCCAGGCTCTCGAGCAGGAACGCGCAGAAGTGATCCACCTGCTCGCGGCGGGCGCTCTCCAGCAGCGCTACCACACGGCCTGAGCGCTCGCCGACCACGCAGGGCAGATTCTCGTGGCGGGCGGCGTTGCGCGCGGCCAGCTCGACCGTGCGCAGATCGGCGGCGCCGATGTCCATCACCACCACGACATGCGGCGCCTCCAGCCGCAGATGGAAGCGGGCGAGCTGCTCGCGCAGCGCGCTATCGGGGCGCAGATCCTCGGCCAGCAGGCGGCTCAACACATGCTGCTCCATGCGCTCCTCGGCCTGGCTGGCGGTCTGGTTGCGAAAGAGGATCAGCGCGGCCACCGTCGCGGCGTGCTCGATGGCGTGGAAGTCGAGCGGCTCCAGGTCGCGCTCGCCCGCGATGATCCAGACGTAGCCGTAGACGCGGCGCGCCACTACGATCGGCGCCAGGATGCGCGCCATCGTCATGCCCAGCGCCCGCGTCTCGTCGCTGACATCTACCCGCTGCACGCTGAGTGTGGCGCGCGCCTGCGAGAGCGCGCCGGTGCGGCGCAGGTAGTCGAGCAGGCGCGGCGAGCTGCGCCCCTCGCGAATCGCGCCGCGGCGGCTCTCATCAATGCTCGCTCCGGGGCCAGTGGCCTCCGCCAGCACGGCGAACGAGAGGTCGTCAATCTCCACCGGACGCCGCAACAGCGCGCACAACTCATGCGCCACATCCTGCAGTGAACCGCCCTCCAGTACGAGGCGGGTCAGCGCGCGATGGATGGCCAGCGATTGCTTGTAGAGCAGGTACTGATCGTTGAGGCTGTATTCCGAGACCAGCCGCACGACATCCTCGAAGGGGATGCGCCAGGGCAGCTCCAGCACGGGAAATCCGGCGGCGTCGGCCACGCAGCGCACCTCATCGGCCACCCGCATGACATAGGCGCCCGTCGCCACCACCAGCCCCGCCACGCGCTTCTCGATCAGCTGGCGCACCAGCCGCACCTGGCCCTCCACGTCGTCGCGCAGGCCATAGAAGGTCGTCA
>JAICVT010000606.1 GCA_025935235.1 Ktedonobacterales bacterium
ATTCCGAGTACAGCCTGCTCGACGGCCAGTCCCGCTTCAAGCGGCTGGTGGAGGCGACCAAGGCTGGCGGCATGCGCGCGCTGGCGCTGACCGACCACGGCACGATGTATGGCACGCTGGAGTTCTACAAGGCCTGCACGACCGCTGGCATCAAGCCAATATTGGGCGTGGAAGGCTATCTGGTGCCGTCGCTCGAAGAGAAAACCGGGCGCTACGAGTACAACCACCAACTCCTGCTGGCCCGCACGACGCGCGGCTATCACAACCTCATCAAGCTGACGACCTATGCCCACACGCGCGGCTTTCGCGCTCGCCCGCGCATGGACAAGAAGATGCTGGCCGAACACGCCGAGGGGCTGATCGCCACATCGAGCTGCCTCTCAGGCGAGATCCCGGAGCTGCTGCTGCGCGGCGACCTGAATGGCGCCCGCGCGGCGGCGCGCTGGTTCCAGGATGTCTTTGGCCCGGAGAACTTCTACATCGAGATTCAGGAGCACGGCGCGCCGGAGTCGCCACAGGTCAAGCTCAACCCGCTGCTCTATGAGCTGGCGAAGGAGGTCGGCGCGCCGCTGCTGGCCACTAACGACCTGCACTACGTCGCGGCGTCCGACGCCGACGCGCAGGACGTGCTGCTCTGCATCCAGACCGGCAAGTCGCTCGAAGACCCCAAGCGCATGAAGTTCGACAGCCACGAATACTACCTCAAGACGCCCGACGAGATGGCCCGGCTGTTCCCCGAACTGCCCGACGCACTGCGCAACACGATGGTGATCGCCGAGCAGTGCGAGGTCGAGATCGCCAGCGGCGCCAGTCTGATCCCCGACTTCGCCATCCCGCCGGAGTTCCGCTCGCAGGATGAATACCTCTACCATCTCTGCGTGGAGGGCATTAAAGAGCGCTACGGCGAGGTCAGCGAGGCGCTGCGTCACAAGCTGGACTACGAGTTCGGCGTGATCCGCGAGAAGGGCTTCGTCTCCTACTTCCTGATCGTCTGGGACTACGTGAACTTCGCCCGCGGTCACGGCATGCGCTGCGTGGCGCGCGGCTCGGCGGCTGGCAGCCTGGTGGCCTACTCGCTGGGCATCACCAACGTTGACCCGATCCGCTATGACCTGCTCTTCGAGCGCTTCCTGAATCCTGAGCGCATGAGCATGCCCGATATTGACATGGACTTCCCCGACGACCGGCGTGAGGAAGTCATCCGCTACGTCGCCGATAAGTATGGCTGGGACAAGGTTGGGCAGATCGTCACCTTCAACACGCTGGCCGCCCGCGCCTCCATCCGCGACGTGGGCCGCGTGATGGGCATGCAGGCGGAGGCTGACCGCGTGGCGCGGCTGATCCCCGGCGGGCCGAAGGTGACGATCAGCGGCGCGCTGGACGAGGTGAAGGAGCTGAAGCAGCTCTACCAGCAAAGCCCGTCGGTGCAGAAGCTGGTGGAGATGGCGCGCGACCTCGAAGGCACTGTGCGCGGGGTGGGCATCCACGCCGCCGGGGTGGTCATCTCGCGCGAACCGTTGGTCGAGACGATCCCGCTGCAACTGCGCGACTACAAAGACCCCAACGACACCTGGCTGGTCTCGCAATATGAGCAGGCCCACCTGGAA
>JAICVT010000302.1 GCA_025935235.1 Ktedonobacterales bacterium
AAGGGGTGAAGTCGCGCTCCCAGACTACTCTGGCTGAAACAGCGCCACGGTATTGCCGTCTGGGTCTTTGAACCAGGCCGACTTGCCGATGCCGGGCGTCGTCGCCACATGGTTGACGGTGCGCAGCGTGGGATAGTCGTAGTCCTCGAATGTCACTCCACGCGCTTCCAGCTCGCGCACGTCGGCCTCGACATCGTCCGTCCAGAAGCGCACCTGGGTGTGGTCGGCCTTGTTGGGCGCTGGCCGCCCGTAGATGAGCAGCGTCGTCCCATCGCCGCAGGCGAAGACCAGATGATTCTTGATCGTCTCTGGCGAGAGCTTCAGCCCAACCTTCCGCTCATAGAATGCCTGACTCTGCTCCAGATCGGCTGAGCAGAGGACTGCTGACAGTCTTCTCTCGCCCAACATCACGCGCCTCCTCGTCTGTGAACTATCGCGCTGACTACCGCCCTGACTACCGCTCTGGTGGCGGCCCTGGAGGGCCGAGGACCACGAGGCCATGTTTCGCGCCGATGGCGGCGAGTTCCTCTCTGGCGAGCTGCCGACCGTCGTTGACAGGCCGACCCAGCGCGTCGTTCCGCTGGCTGAGCGGTGGCGGCAGGATGCGCTCGGCGATGGGCTGGCCCACCTCGCGCAGGAAGCCCTCGAACATGACCGGCTGCAACCCTACCAGCGCCTTGGCTGGCTCGGCCGACGCGCCGATGAAGGTGTGGGGGATGCCCTTTGGTCCGAACGCGAACGACCCCGGCGTCAGCGCGAGCCGCGTGTGATCCACGTAGAACGTCACTTCGCCTTCGAGGACGTAGAACCACTCATTCTCGTCCGGGTGGACATGCCAGGGCGAGCCGATGCCCTGAGGAACGACGATCTCGAGCATGCCGAACTGCCCAGCGGTGTCGTTCCCGCCGACCTTGATGGTCTGATGCATGCCGAGCAGCCAGAACATCTCGCCCTCGCCCTGCGCCAGCTCATAGCCGAGCCTGGCGCGCTCCGCGAGCGTCACGGAGCCAATCTGCCCTTGCTGTACCATACTCAGCGCGCTCCTTTGTCGCGTAACATCATCCGCGCCCATCCGAGCCGGAGTGAGGTAGGTAGCGGGCGCGTCTCACGCGCCCGCCCTTGCGAAGTGTCGGCGCCTACGCTGGCAGCGCCGCGCCCAGCTGCGCCAGGATGCCCGGCAGCCCGCCGCCAGGGACTCCCTCGATGGTGTACGAGGCGATCTTGTCGCCTCGGAACTCGCACGCGCACGGCTCCGAAGGGAGCTGCACACGCTTGCCGGTCGGCGCGATGACGGGGATGCCGGGGACAGGCAGCGCCATCGCGCGGGTCTGCGTGCCAGAGATCTGCACGCGCAGCCGCACGCCGCCCTGCTCCTCGTGGATGTCGCTAGCGTTGAAGCTGAAGTCGGGCATCGCGGCGGCGAACGCCTTATGGACGCCCAGCCAGGCCTCGGCGTTGAGCGGCTGCGGCGCCGCGCCGTCGAGAGTGAAGTCGTCCGCAAGATAGCTCTTCGCCTCATCCCATCGCAGTTGCTCGATCGCGGTCAGCAGCGCGCGCACGGTCTCGCTGTTGGACATGGGTCTACCCTCCATTGGGCGCGTCGTCGCGCCTGCGCCCATTCGGTGGGGCGTCACGGTGGCGCGACTGACTTCTGGAAGGCAGTCTACGGGCGGGCGCTGGTAGCGCCGCTGGCGCCAGCGCTTGTAGCGGCGCTTGCAGATCGGCGCCGCAGAAAACTCGTAGCTAGTTGGGGCCGCATCGCTCAGCGGCGATACGACTGAAATGGGTTCACTCGCCCTGAAGGGGAGCGGGTTAGGGGGAGAGGTCCGAGCGCTTCACACGGGCGCGCCGCTGCGCAGCGCCTCGGCGAGCGCGGCGGTTTCGGGCGTGGGGGCGGTCGCCAGCTCATCGCGCAGCAGCCGGGTCAGCGACTCAAAGTGGCGCAGCGCCTGAGCGCGCTCGCCCTGCCGCGCCAGCAGCAGCATCAGCGCGCGATGCGCCTGCTCCTGATAGGGGTCAGCCTCGATCAGGCGGCGATAGATCGTCGCGGCGCGGGCATAGTCCTCGGTGGAGACGAGCAGCCCGGCCAGCAGGGCAAGCGCATCCAGCCAGCGCTGGCGCAACGCGGCGCGATGGGTCGCAATCCACTCACCAGCGGCGGCGCTGGTCTCGCTCGCCAGGAAATCGCCATGATACAGCCGCGCGGCATTCTCTAGCAGTGCGATGGCGCGCCGCTGCGTGTCCGGGCTGGCTGGATCGCTCGCCAGCGTCTGCCTGGCCTGAGCCAGCGCCGCCTCGAAGGCCGCCACGTCGTAGCTGTGGGAGCGCTCGCGGCTGAAGCGATAGCGCCCACGCTCGAAGACGATCCATGCTGGATCGGCCAGCGCCCGGCGGCAGGCGTGCAGCGTGGGATGTAGCTGCGAGCGCACATGCGCGGCGTCAGCGTCGGGCCAGAGCGCCAGGCCGATGCGCTCCTTGGTAGCTGGGCCGTGCGTCAGCAGGAAGAAGAGCAGCTCGCGCGCCTTGCTGTAGGTCCAATCTGTCGTCTCCAGCAGTCGCCCTGATAGGGAGACGCGCGGTGCGCCGAGGGCGTAGAGGCGTAGCTCCGGCAGCGGGTGTGTGGCGCGCCGCTCCGCATCCGCCGGGGCAGCCGTGGCAGTGGCGGCGGGGGCGCCAGCAGCGTCGGGAGTGGATGCGCGCTCAGCCCGCGCATCCCGTGGAACCTCGCGCGCGGCCACTTCAGGCGCCAGCGCGCGGCCCGCCGCCAGCTCGCGCGCAAATGCTTCCTCACCGAGCAGCGCGCGCACGGCGGCCAGCCAGCGCTGGGTGAAGGCGCGGTCGAAGGCGTGAATGTGCGAGTGGGCAGCCGGGTGGACCCGCTCGCGGGCGACCTCCGCGGCGCCGAGGCAGCGGGCGGCGACGACGCCATCACCCGCCTGCGTCGCGAGCGCCGCCAGCCCCTCGAGCGCGGTGGCCTGCCCTTCCAGATCGCCAATTGCCAGGCGCAGCGCGAGCGATTCCTGAAAACAGGCGCGCGCGTCGGCTGGCCGCGCCTGCTCCAGCGCCAGGCGCCCCAGATAGAGCAGCGTATGGGCCGCGCCGCCCTTGTCGCCGTGTGGTCGGCGCATCGCCAGGCTCTCCTCGAAATAGGGGAGCGCGCGCGCATACGCGCCCTGCGCATAGAACGTGACGCCCAGATCGGTCAGCGCGCCGGCGATGTTGCGCATATCGCCCGATGCGCGCGCGAGCGCGATGCTTTCCACGCCCAATGTCTGCGCCCGCGCATATTCGCCCAGTCTCAGCGCCGCCTGCCCCATCGAGCTGAGCGAGAGGACGACGCCATGCGTGTAGCCCACCTGCGAACAGATCGGCAGGCTCTCCTCGAAGCAGGCCATCGCACGGGCGTAGTCGCCATTGCTGAGGGCGAGAATCCCCGTGTTGAGAACCGCTGTGCCGATGCCTTTGGTGTGGTTCAGCGCGCGAAAGAGCGCCAGCGCATCCTCGGCGAGCGCGATGGCGGCGTCGTAGCCCTCCTGATGAAAGGTGAGAATGCTCAGCGCCAGCAGCGCGCGTGCGCGGGTGAGGTTGCGCTCGGGGACCAGCGCCAGCGCCTGGTTCAGCCAGCGGCGTCCCTCGCCCAGGTAGCCGCGCACCAGCCAGAAGCGCCAGACGCCACTCGCCAGGCGCGCGGCGGAGTCATCGCGCTGCTCCTCGATGCTCCAGCGCAGCGCGGCGCGGATGTTGTCATGCTCCTGCTCCAGCCGGTTGAGCCAACTGAGCTGCGCCGGGCCTTCCAGCTCCAGCTCGGCTGGCTCCCCCAGACGGAGGAAGTAGTCGCGATGGCGACGACGCGCCTCCGCCAGCGCGCCTGCTGCGATGAGCTTCTCCATGCCATACTGGCGCAGCATCTCCAGCAGGCGATAGCGGCGCTCACCCTGCCCATCCGCCTCGCGTTGAACGACGACCAGCGACTTATCAATCAGGCGGCCAAGCAGGTCCAGCGCGTCGGTCTGCGCGTCGCCGCCCACCGCCTCCGCCGCTTCGAGCGTGAAGCCACCCGCGAAGACCGCCAGGCGCTCGAAGAGCCGCGCCTCGGCCGCGGGGAGCAGCGCATAGCTCCAATCGAGCGTGGCGCGCAGAGTCTGCTGGCGCGGCAGCGCGGTGCGGCTGCCGCCAGTCAGCAGCGCGATGGCGGAGGTAAGCCGGTCGGCGATGGCATCGGGCGAGAGCACACGCACGCGCGAAGCGGCCAGCTCAATGGCCAACGGCAGGCCATCCAGATGGCGGCAGATCGCGGTCGTGACAGCGGCTAATTCGGGGGTCAGCGCGAAGCCGGGCGCAGCGGCGCTGGCCCGCGCGACGAAGAGCAGCACCGCGTCGCACTGGCTGATAGCCTCGAAGTCGGCCTGTTCATCTGGTAGCGCGAGGGGCGGGACGGCATAGACCAGCTCGCCATCAGTGTTGAGGTTTTCACGGCTGGTCGCCAGAATGGTCAGGGCAGGGCAGGTGGTGAGCAGCGCCCGCGCCACCTGTGCGCAGCGCTCGATGAGATGCTCGCAGTTGTCGAGGATCAGCAGGCTGTGGGTGTCGGCGAGGCGCTCGGCGACCGCATCGAGCAGCGTCTCGCCCGGTCGCTCAACGAGGTGGAGGGCGCGGGCGACGGCCTGGATGACGAGCGCGGGGTCAGCGAGCGGCGCAAGATCAACCCACCAGACGCCATCGGGCCAGTCGCGGAGCGAAGCGGCGGCGACCTCGCACGCCAGACGGGTCTTGCCGCAGCCGCCCGGCCCTACCAGTGTCAGCAGCCGCGTCGCCGTCAGCGCCCGCGACAGCGCGACGATGTCTTCCCGCCGCCCGATGAAGTTGGTCAGCGGGCGCGGCAGATTGTTCGGCGTCTCGTGCGCGCTCCGCGTGTCACGCATGCGGCCCCCGATCTGACCACTCCGCTGCCCATCACATCGGCGTCATCCGTTCGTCCGCGCTCCCTCGCTCCGTCACACCGCGCTGTTCCGCGCTGGTCGCATTGTATCCGCTCACACGCCTCGCCGCAAAAGGCGCCGGGGTCACACGCCCAATACAACACAGCCGCTCATCCAACGCGCTGGATGAGCGGCTGCCTCTTGCTCCCCTCTCCCACCTCGGCGGGGGAGGGGCTGGGGGTGGGGGCTACTGCCCGGATGGCGAATAGCCCTGATATGGCGGATAGGGCTGCTGCTGACGCTGCGACAGCTCGTTCAGCACCTCCACCACGCGCGGATGCTCGCGGTTGAGCCGCAGGTTGTGGTTGCCCTGCCCATCGGGCGCGTCATCCAGAATACCCTGATCCAGGCAGGCGATCAGCAGTTCGCGCGCCGTGTCGCGGGTCAGGCGGCCGCGGAAGCGATTCTTCGTGTTGTACGGGTCGCCGATGAAGTTGGCGACGCCGCTGACGG
>JAICVT010000094.1 GCA_025935235.1 Ktedonobacterales bacterium
CGCCAGCCCGGTGGCGAGGCGCTGATGGCGCTCTCGCTGGATGACGCCGTGCCAGAGGCGGCGCTGGACAAGATTCGCCACGCCGACGGCATCATGGACGTGCGCAGCGTCGAACTGTAGCCCGTCGGCTCGCGCCGCTTGACAGAGCAGATCAAGCGGCGTACCCTTGCCGCGCAGGCGAGCGGCGCGACGGCGCGAGGAGATCGCCCGCGCGGCAAGGGAGGGCTTGAGGCAATGAGCGATGACACCAGCAAGCAGCAGGACGCGCGCGGCGCGAGCGAGGGCGATGAGCTGATCCGGCGGCAGGCGGCGCTGCGGGCGCTGGCGCAGAGCGCGACCCAGCAGCCTACCAGCGCGCCAGCCACTCCCACTCCCTCGGCTCCGAAGGTAGCGACCACCACACGCAAGGCGAGCGCGCCCGCCCGTGGCGGCTTCGCTACGCTGATCGCTGGCGAGCGGAAGGCGGGCAGGCGGCGCGGCGTCCTCGTCGGCGTCTCGCTGGCGCTGCTCGTGGCGGTGGTGGCGGTCGGGATCATCGGCGCGCGGGCGTATCTGGCCCGGCGCGCGGCCACGCTGCCGAAGCCCGTGCTGCGGCTCGATCCGCTCGGTCAGAGCAACTTTGGCTGCATCAACGACATCGCATGGTCGCCTGACGGCTCGCAAATCGCGGCGCTGGGTGGGCTACAAGGCAATTGCGGCGGCGCCTCGACCGATTCGCCGACCGACGCCGTCTTGATCTACAGCGCCGCATCTGGCAAGGTCATCACCCAGCTTCAGCCCGATCCGGTCGTCTTCGATTCCGCCGCCTTCAAACAGTTCGCAGCCGCCAACCACGAGGCGGGGCAGCAGACGACGATCGGCATCCAGTCGTTGACGTGGACCCACGACCAGCAGGCGCTCCTGATGTCGTATGGCGTCTCGGTTCAGTTCCCAGAAGGCCAGAGCGGGGTCGTGCCAAGCATGGCCGGCATCCTGCGGTTGGGAATTCGCAACGCCGCGCTGACCAAACTGTGGACGGATCCCGCCGCGAACACGATTGTGAATGGGATGTGGCCATACTGGGATCTGGTGAGCGGCAAGCTCTCCGCCCTGCCGCCGCCTCCGGTGGCCACGCTGTACCGCTGGAACAGCGACGGCACGATCAGCGCCGCCGGCTCGGCGGCGGGCAAACCGGTTGGCTCGCCCAGCGCGGGGCAGACCTTCTCCATCTGGCAGCCGGGCGTGCTGGGGCTGGCCCAGAGCGACATACCTGGCTCACCGACTGCCGTGGCGCCACAGGATGTCGAGTGGGGCGCCCAATTCGCGGCGCTCTCACCAGACGGGCGCTACTTCTATCAGTATTTCCCGTCAGCATATGGCAGCCTCGTCCCACCCTCGACCCACCAGTTGTTCCCGCATGAGCCGCGCATCGAGCCGCATGACGCGGCGCTGGTGGCGCTGGCGAAGCGGCTCGCGGCAACGCCACAGACGGGACGCTCGTCGGCGCAGTATCTGGTGGCGTGGCGGCCCGATGGACGGCTGCTTGCCACAGTGACGCAGAATTACGCTGACTCCACCGCCCTCCCCAAGCTCACCGTATCGCTCTATGATACGGCGTCGGGCAAACTGGCCAAGCAGCTCACCCCCGACTTCAGCGGCTTGCCATCGGGATCGGCGGGCATAGGGCTACTTGTGTGGTCGCCCGATGGCAAGCGCCTGCTGCTCGTGGACAACATCTACGGCGCCATCACCATCTGGGGGCCGGGCGCGCTGCCCGCCTGAGCGGTAAAAGCCGCTCTCTTCGCGCGTCATATGGTGGGAGCGGCATACTCGCAGTCGGCGCACAGGTCTCTATTACTTCACGGAGCAAAGGAAGAAGCACATGTCCATGCCAGATCTTCAGTTGCTCCGCCTCGATCACGCGCCCGCCCTGCTGGCGTTCGAGCGAGAGAATCGAGCGTACTTCGCGGCTTCGATTCCAGATCGGGGGGACGAGTTCTTTGCCGAGTTCGACGCGCGGTTTGCGCAACTGCTCGCAGGGCAGGCCGCCGGAACAGATTACTTCTACCTGCTGGTAGCCGAGGGCGGCGAGGTGGTGGGGCGGGTGAACCTGTACGAGGTGGCGGATGGGTCGGCGGAACTCGGATACCGGATCGCGCAGAAGGCTGCGGGGCAAGGTCTGGCCACAGCGGCGGTGCGCAAGGTGCGCGAGCTTGCCGCCACTGAGTATGGACTCACCAGGCTGCGCGCACGGGTCACGTTGGATAACCCAGCCTCGCGCAAGGCGCTTGAACACAACGGATTCGTCGCCGCTGGTGAGCTCACGCTCAACGGCAAGCCAGCCAGATCCTACATCTGCGAGCTTCGGTGACGCAGCACGCGCATGTCACTCCGAGCACGCTTCTGTGAGCGCCCCTGCTGAATAGTTACCCTGGAGGAGCGATTCGTCGCCAGACAAGAGAGGATGTGGCGCAATGGACGATGACGTTCGCGACACGCAGGCGGGCCAGGCGGATCACCCAGCAGATGAGCAGGACGAGGCCGAGAGCGCCGCCCGGCGGCATGCGGCGCTGCGGGCCTTCGCGCAGAGTCAGAGCCAGCAGCAGGCCACGGCTGAGACTACACGCGCCGAGCCAGCCCGCGTCAGCGCAACCCATCCGCCCGCGCCGTCCTCCGCTCTCACACGACAGCGCAGCCAGCCACCCGGCCTGCGCGGCCCACGACGGGGCGCGCTCATCAGCTTCGCGGTTGCCGCCGTGGCCATCATCGCCATCATCGCGATCATCGCCATCATCGCGGTCGGCCTCCCCAATCTGGCAGCGACGCGCAGCCCGACGACAGGCAAATCTTCCGCCGCGCCGCCGACGACGCAGCCCATCGTGCGGATCAATCCGTTGGGCGACGGGCTGATGTGCGTGGGAGACATCGCGTGGTCGCCCGATAGCGCGCAGATCGCCGTGCTGGGCAATACAGATCGCTGTGGGCCGTCATCCGAAGGTGAGCAAGCGACTGGCATTTATATCTACGACGCGCGCACGGGCAAGCTCGCGCAGCAATTGCAGCCCGATCTCGCCGTGTTTGGCTCGTCGCCTGTCCAGGAAGCCATCATCAAAAGCAGGTCGAACCCCTACAATACTCCCGAACTGAGTTACACGGCCCTCGTCTGGACTCCCGACGGCAAGACGCTGCTGCTGCCCTACCAGGTCGAGACATCCGCCCCCAATGCCAAGGTAGCGACCTATGTCACGGGCCTGCTGCGGTTGGGAATCCATAGCTCCTCTGCTACCAGCGTCTGGATCGACACGACGCATCCCCAGCAGACCGGCGTGCCAGAGCGCTGGGATCTGGCGACGGGTAAGCCCGTGACGCCGCCACCGTCCAGCGCTGCCAGCGCCTACCTCTGGGCGAGCGACGGCAGCCTCGCCATGAATACCCCATCCGCCAACGGCGCCATCGGCAATCCCGCTGGTGGGCAGAGCTTCAGCGTCTGGCAACCGGGCTATCTGCTCTATCAACTGTCGGGGGGAAATCTCGCGGACACGGGCGCCAGCGACTCCGCGCCTGTGAAGGGCGATGTCGGCTGGAGCCCAACCATCATGCCGCTCTCGCCAGACGGGCGCTACTTCGACACCTATGTGGCGTATTCGTTCGACACCTTCGACAGCCTGACACCGCCCTCCACACAGCATGTTTCCCCGTCTGAGGCGACGCTCGCGCCGCATGACAAGGCGCTGCTGGCGCTGGCGCAGCAGATGACGCAGGCGACCGGCGACCTCACGCAGCAGCCGGGCTACGCAATAGCATGGCGGCCCGATGGCAAGCGAATGGCGGCGGTCGGCCTGAACGCCAACGTGGCCAATACGGCGACACCGCCGAGCGCGCTGACCGTCACCGTCTATGACACCGCCAGCGGTCAGGTGGTCAAGCGCTTCACGCCTGATTGGACCGGCCTGAGCACACGCGACGCGTCTCTGGAAATGGCGCAGTGGTCGCCCGATGGCAAGCGCCTGCTGCTGGAGGACAACGTCTACGGCGCGATCACCATCTGGGGGCCGGGCGCGCTGCCCGCATAGGGAGCGAGCCTCTCCCCCTGCCCCCTCCCCTCCAGGGAGGGGAACTCTGGCCAGGGATGGCGGCGATGGCGGGCGCCGCGATTCATTGGGCGATGACCCCCGCCCCCTCTTCCCGTGTGAGAGGGGGCGGGGGAGTGAGGTCAGCGGTTCGCTCCAGCCGCCGCGCCGCGGCCATCGGCGCCACGACGCATGCGGATGGCTTCGGCGCGGGCCACCGCATCGCCGCGCACGCCGCCCAGCTCGTGGTCGAGGATGCGCCGCGCGATGGCGATGCTCGCTGCGTAGGTCGAATCCATCCCGTAGTAGGAAAGGCTGCCCGCGCCGAGATTCTTGCCGCGCGTGTAGGGCGTGTCGGAGGCGTAGTGAATGATGCCCAGGTCGAAGGGCAGCCGCGCGAAGTTGATGTTCTCGCCGTTCGGATAGCGCGTCATGTAGAGGCTCTCATAGACCGCGTCGAGGTAGGGGCCAGACTCCATCTCCACCACGCTGTAGTTGGCGCGATAGTAGAAGTCGAGGTAGGCGCGGTTCTGCAAGAACGTGCCCTTGGATGAGACGGCGCGCTGGTTGTCGAGCACGGCGCCAAAGACCAGATTGCTGGCGACATCGGCGGCGCTGAAGCAGTTGTCGAGCCAGTAGGTGTTGAGGCTGTGTTCGTCCAGCACGACATTCGAGATCATCACATCGCCGATGCTGCCGTTGAGGGTCGCCGCCTTGCCGAGAATGTAGACACCCTTCACCTGCGTCAGATTCTCAACCACCTCGCGTAGCACACGATAGGCCGCCATCCCCAGCGGATAGTCAATGTTGATAATGATGCCGCGGCTGTCGGCCAGCCGCTCCACGCCCGGCACGCGCACGCGCGGATCGAGGTCGTCGGCGTGCAGGCGCGAGAGGTCCATCACCTGCACGTCAATTTCCAGCCCCTGCCGCGCGCCGATCTGCCAGATGCCGCGCTCCTGCTCCTCAACCGGCTTGCTGCGCGCGAAGCCCTGCCCGGCGGGCGTCTTCTGATATTCACGGGCGGCGTAGTAAAGGAAGTTCTGCCAGTTGCCCGGCGCGCGGCTCTCTTTCAGCTTGCGCGCCTCCTCCGCCAGAAAGGTATCGGCGCCTGCCAGGGCGAAGCGTGTCAGTTCGTCCTCGCGGCGGCGCGCCACGCCAGAGAAGAGGTTGGCCAGGCTGTGGGTGTTGCTGGAGACGAAGTAGACCGGGCGGCGTTGCAGCCGCGCCTCATCCAGCAACTTGGCGACCGGATTCCACCACTTGCGCGTGGCGCGCACGAAGCCGACGTGCGAGCCACCCAGCATGCGCAGCGTGAAGTTCTTGCGCTCGCGGCCAATCGCCAGCAGGTTGACCCAGACGTTGTCGCCCCACATCACTTCGAGGCGGCGCCAGTCTTCGATGCTGACGTGCAGCCGCTCGCGCACCACCTTGCTGATCTCGGCATAGACCGGCGATGAGCGCTCGACGCGGCTCTCCAGCAGTTGCATGGTAGTGGGGTCGGCGCTGAGCAGCCAGTGAAACTTGTTCCACTCGATCTGCAATCCCACCAGCGTCGGCACGATGTCGTCTGTGTCGCTGACGCTGGCGATGAAGACGGCCAGCGTGGTCTTGCCGTCATAGAACCACTTGCGGCGGCGCGCGGGGGCGGTCAGCGCCTGCCACTGCTCCACCTGGAAGCCGTGCTGGGCGAAGATTTCATCGGACTGGCCGAGCAGGATCTTGGAGCTGGTGAGAATGGCGGCGGGCAGGCGCAGCATGGTGTAGATGAAGGCCGACATGTCGGGGTCGCTGCTGCGCGCATCGGGATGCAGCACCGAGTCAATGTTATAGTGCGCCTGCACCAGGGCCTTCAGCCCGACCTCGCCTGAGCTACGGAGCAGCGACTGGTAGGTTCGGATGTACATCTCGACTTCGCGCGTGCCGGCCTCGTGCTGCTCTTCCACAGCGTCCAGCGCGGAGCCGGGCGCGTTGGGCAGAGCGCCGCTGCGCTCCGCGCGCCGGAGATCCTTGGAATCTGCCACTCTCAACTCCCCCGTTTCGCCATCTGTGCCAGTTCGCGTTATTATACCCGACTGCCGTGCGGTCGGCAGCGCGAAGTCCTATGCGGCCCCCTCCGCCGCTGTGCGAGAGAGGGGAGCTACGGGCGCCGTCGCGCTGGCAGCGGGATCCACAACACCGCCAGTGGCAACATTCCGCTCCTTCTCCCAGAGGGAGAGGGCCGGGGTGAGGGTCCGCTACCCGTCCAGTAGCGCGGTCACCGGTGTGGAGCGCGCCAACTCCACCAGCGCCAGCGAGGCGGGCGACAGGTCGCGCCCCGGCCAGTGCGCCAATACGATGTCATAGGTCGGCAGCTCGGCGTCGCGCACAAGCACCCTGACCAGTTCGCCGCGCTTCAGCTCGTCCCAGATGGCGATGGCGGGCAGCACCGAGACGCCTACTCCACGTAGCAGCAATTGGCGCACCACCTCGCCCGCCGTCGCTTCGATGCGCGGCTCAGCGCCTGCTGGCAACAGCTTGCTCAACCCGAAGTGGGTCGGCCCGGTGCGCGTGGAGATGATGGTGTGGCGCAGCAGGTCGGCGCGCTCGCACTCGCCCGCGCGCCCCAGCGGATGCGCGCGCCCGGCCACCAGCAGCAGCGGATCGCTGTAGCGCCAGAGCACATCGGCGCGGGGATCCATCTGCGCCAGCGAGCAGAGCGCCAACTGCACGACGCCATCCAGCAGCGTCTCCATCAGGATGGGGCTGCGCTCCACGCGCACCCAGACCCGCTCCAGTGGGTGCGCGCGGGCATAGGCCTCGACCAGTCGCGGCGCCACATATTGGCCGCAGGTGGGGTTGACGCCCAGCGTCAGCCGCCCCAGCCCGCCGTGGATGACGCGCTGCGCCTCGCGCTGGCCCTCCGCCCGCAACGCCAGCATGCGCTCGGCATACGGCAGCAGCGCGCGCCCGGCGTCGGTCAGCTCCAGTGTATGCCCACGGCGCAGGAAGAGCGGCGCGCCGAGATCGCGCTCCAGCGTGGCGATGCGGCCGCTGAGCGTGGGCTGCGCCAGATTGAGCAGCGTAGCCGCGCGCGAGAAGCTGCGCGCGCGCGAGACGGCGATGAAGGTTTCGAGCTGATCGAGCGTCATGCGAAACGCCGCTCTCCTATCTGATGGCGTCGCAGCGCGGAGGGCGCGCCCCCACCCTCTCCCCCGCCGAGGCGGGAGAGGGGAGCTGGAGATGGCGCCCAGCGCAGCTTCACCCCAGCGCGCACGACATCTCGCGCTGGGTGACAGTGACCGCGCAGCCGAAGGCGTCGAGCGCCGCGCCCAGCGCATCGCCAGGCGGGATGTTGATGGCGCGAAAGGCCGTCTCTGGCGCAGGTTCGGCCAGCGACCGTAGCAGCCGCATGATGTCGTCGCGGCGGTCGTCGGCGTCGCTCGCCAGCGCCCCCGCGTCGAGCAGCGCGTAGGCGCCGCTCTGGCGCGAATAGAGCGCATACGCCCGCAGGCGCCCCTCGTCCCATAGCCCCAGGCCATCCAGTGCGCCGCGCACGCGCTCCAGCGAGGCGCGCTCGCGCTGCCAGGCGGGCGCGACGGCATGCGCGGCATCGAAATCCTGGAGCGCCAGCCGGGCGGTAACGGCGCGCGCCCGTGAGCGGTCGTCAGCGCGCCGGGCCGGAGCTGGAACCGTATCGAGCCGCAGCGGGCCGTGATAGACCGTCAGTGGGCGCACGACCTGGAAGCCCATGCGTTTGTAGAGCGCCAGCGCGGGCGCGTTCACATCCAGCGCCTCGAGCTGCGCCAGATGCAGGCCGATGGCGCGCATGTGGCCCAGCAGGCGCTCCAGCAGGCGCGCGCCGATCCCCTGTCCCCGCCATTGCGGCGCGACCCCCATCCCCGCGACCCAGCCGCGCGGCGGGCGCACACCCACCAGCCCGATGCCCGCCAGCTCGCCCTCGACATACAGCACGGCGGAGTCTTCGAGCCGCACATCGTTTTCGCGCATCATCTGCGCCAGCCCTTCGGGCGTCTGGGACATCGGCAGATAGTAGCCAGTGAAGCCAAGATTGAAGGCCTGCGTGACCTGCTCCAGCGGCAGCGAGGCGGCGGACCTGAACGCGATGGACACCACAGTGACGCCTCCCTGGACCTGCCTCTGACCGCGCCTCTGACCGCGTCGCTCGTCTCGCCGCTCGTCCTGTCGCTAGCCGATGGTATCGAGCAGCGCCAGTGGAGCCACCAGCGTCGAGCCGTCTTCCAGTCGTAGCAGCGCGCTCGGCTCCCACTGATCTGTCTGTGAGCGCTGCGCTTGCGAGAAGAGGTAGCCGATGCGCCCCGATTCGCCGCGCCGCGGGCCAGCCGTCACCCGCGCCAGCGCGCCGGTAGTGAAGGCGCTGGGCAGCGGCGTCGCCGTTGGGGTAGCGCTCAGCGGCAGTGGCAGCAGCGCCTCTGGCCGGATGTTGCGGCGCGGATCGGTCTGGCCGTCGAGCAGGATCACATCATTGACGCGCTGCTCCAGCGCCCGCAGAATCGGCGGACTCATCTGGCTGTCGCCCAGCCCCTCAGTCAGCAGCACCGTCAGCGGTGGCGTGGTTTGCGACGCGAAGCCATCGAGTACGGCGGTCAGATCAGTCCGCGCGAACGCCTCCAGCTCCAGCGCCGAGGCGCTGGCGGCGATCACGCCGACCGCGCCGCTGGCATAGGCGCGCTGCAAGAGGGTCAGCGGCGCGCGCATGGGATAGACGATGACGCTGCCGCGCGGCAACTGCACGAGCGCCAGCGACTCGCCGCGCTGGGGAAAGTAGATCGGCCCGGCGACCTGGCCGCCGACGCCCAGAATACCGTTGATGAGCGTGGCGGCGCCCTCGATGGTCACGCTCTGGCCCGGCGCGACCTCCACGACTCGTCCCGCTAGCCCAGCCAGCGACGCTGTGATCCCGGCATCGGTGCGCAACTCGGCCAGCGCCTGGCCAGGGCTGACCTGCTCCTGCAGCGAGACGAACGGTGTGGCGCCAGGCGGTAGCAGCCGTCGCCGCCGCACCGCGACCGCCGAGATAAGCGGGCGACCATGCGGATAATCGAGCGCGCTGATACTCATGCCTGGTCTCCCTGCGCCGCCTGCTCGCCAATACCCAGCGCACGCCGCCACGCCCGCGCCTGCGCGATGCGCTCATCACGCCCGGCGGCCAGCGGCAGCGGTCGCCCGCGCGCGTCAATCACTAGCCCCAGCGCGCCGCCCTCGATCGGCTCGGTGGCGCGGGCAGGCTGACCCGGCCCTAGCCCGATGTCTACACTGGCATGTGGCTGGAGTGAGAAGAGCGCCCGCTCGCCCTGGCCCAGTGGCAGCCGCGAAAGCTCGCCCTGAACCGCCTCGACCGCCAGCTTGTGGCCATCGGCGTACTCGAGCGTAGCGTAGACGGCGACCTCGCCGGTGGGCGCCGCGCCGCTGGTCGTCACGACTGGACCAAGCGGCGTCGCCAGCGCGTCTATCTCGGCGATATGCCCGGCGAACTCTGGCGCGAGCACGCCCGCCATGCCCAGCAGCGAGGCGATACGCGCGCTATCCTGCGCGAGTGATGTGATGCCCTGAAGCGGCAGCGTATCGAGCAGGATCAGCGCGGCGTGCGCGGGCGTCGGCGTATTGGCCAGCACGCCGCCGGTCGCCAGCGCTACATCCACCGGGCGCAGGCCGCTGAGCCGCGAGCCGGGCGCGCGCAGCGCCATGCGCATCGCCTCGCGCGCCAGCGCATGCTCGATCTCCAGCTCGATGGCGGAGCCAGGCAGTGCGTGTGGCCGCAGCATGCGCCGCAAGACATATTCGCGCAGGCTGTTCTCGTCCAGCTCGAAGGGCAGCCAGCGGATGACGTTCTCAGCGCCGACTGCGCGCAGGAGTTGTCCCGCGCCCGGCCCGACGCCCATCACCGGCTGCGCGCCCGGCACAAACTCGCCCTCAGCCGTCGCGCCCGCCAGCACCGTTGACGACGCCCCGACATCCGCCACCACGACGTTCATAGCGTAGCGCTGGGCGAGGAAACACGCCACACCACCCAGCGATGTGATGGCTGCCATCGGCGGGGCGGCGGCCAGCCTGCGCAGGCGGTCGTAGCCGGGCAGCGGGCGCAGCGCCGCCGATTCATAGATCGGCCCGATGGCGCGGTTGAGCGGGGAGAGTGTCGAGGGTGAGAGCGCCTGCGTCACCTGCACGCTCGTTGCGCTCGCTTGCAGCGCCGTCTGAAGCTGCGCGGCGTCCTCCTGCTGCCCGGTAAAGACGATCGCGGGCGGCGTGATGGGCGGATCATCCACGCGCGCAGGCTCGCGCAGCGCCTGGAACCACTGGAGGATGGTCTGGGCGGTCGCGTCGAGCGATTGCGCTCCGCGACTAGCGCCAAACGCCGGGCCAACCACCAGGATGACATGCGGCGCGAGCGCCCGCACGTTGGCGATAGACTGGAGCGCCTGCGCGTCGTAGGGTGGCCCATCGAGCGCGGGCAGCGGCTCGATCTGTGAGAAGAGGCCTGCCAGCGAGCGATAGAGCAGCGCCGCCAGCGTCTCGCGACCGGGGCCAGCCGCAAAGACGCGCAGCGGACCGCCGACGCTCGTCACCAGCGTCATGCTGTCGACGCCCGCGCCATCGGGCTGCTCTGGCGAGATGAGCTGGCCATCGCGCAGCAGCGCGCGCCCGGTGACGCGCTCGATCTCGGCGATGGCGTCACGCGCGCCGACCATGATGTCGGCGATGGGAGGCGCGCTGGTGGTGGGGCGCTGCGCTCGCGCCAGCATGCGGGGCTGCTCATCCACCAGCCCCACCAGCGCGGCGGTTGTAAAGGCCGAGCCACAATCAATCAGGATGAGCGAGCGGATCGCCGGTGGTCGGCGCATAGCGCCCTCTTGCGGGCGCCCCGTCACGCGGGTCGCATCAGCCACCCTTGCTGTCTCCCTGCTCTCATCTGGCGGTGGATGAACCACCACGTCTCGTTGATCTGTTCGCGCTCGTCGCCCAGCGAGGCGGCGACGCGACTAGTCGGCTACGCGATCAGGCGATCAGGCGGCTAGCGTTTGTCGCGCCGCATGAATCCGAGCCAGCCGCCCCCGCGCTTGCGATCCGATGGGGTGTCCGAGTACTCGTCATCCTCATTGTACTCGCCATAGCCGTCGGAATAGCCATCGGGATAGCCGCCGGGCTGCTGGTCATAGCGGCTCGCGTGGCGCTCATCGGTGTATCCCGCGTGCGCGCCGCTGGAATAAGCGGGATCATCGTCCCAGCCGTCGCGGCGCCGCTCGGCTGCTCGCCCGCGCTGGCGTCGCCCACTCGGCTGCTCGCCCCACTCGGCGGACGGCTCCGCGTAGCCCCAGTCATCGCGCCGCGCGCCGCGCTGATCGGCCTGCTGGCCGGAACGCCGGTCGCCAGAGCTGCCCCACGACTCACCCTCGTCCCACGCTTCCATCGGCTGCATTGGCTCCATCGGCTCCATCGGCTCCATCGGAGCCGCGGCGCTGGCCCAAGGGTTGCGCTGGGCCGTTGGCATGCGAGCGCTGGCCGCCGGAGGGCCAACTTTGCCGCGCAGCCATGGTGGTAGCTCGTCAGGCGCGAGCGGCTGTCCCTGTGGTTGATGTCCGCTGCGCTGGGCGTGACGCTGCCCACGGCGATCGCGCGGCGCGTCATCATCACCATACGCCGAGCCATACGCCGAGCTATCGGCGTCCGGCGGCGCGTCGCCCCAGGCGAGTTGGGCGCTCTCGCCGCCGTCGAAGCCAGCGTAACCTGCATCATAGCCTACGTCGCCCTGCTGACTCTGGCCGAATGCCTGGTCATCATACCCTTGACCAAAAGTTTGATCGAAGCGCTGATCGAAGCTCTGGTCGGTGTATCCCTGATCCATGCCCTGGCTCATGCCCTGGCTCATGCCCTGGCTCATGCCCTGGTCGGAGGTCGCGAACGCGGACGGCGAGTCAGGGCTGGCCGCGCTCCAGCCATGCGTGGACGAGAAGACCTGCTCGACGGGCGCCTTACCACTGACCCACGCAGGCAGTGCGGAGGGGTCTATCAGATCGGAGGCCGAGAAGCCGCCAGCGTCAGCGCGCGCGCCGGCCGGAGCGGCGCCTGCCTGCGCGCGCAGCCACGCGGGCATCGCGCCATCATCCCCCGCGCCTATCGGGCTAATCGCGCCGCCAGCGGGCGCGCCAGCGGGCGCGCCATAGGGCGACGGCGAGAGTGGTGGCGAGGGCGGCGAGAATGGCGCGGCCGGGCCGGGCTGCGGCGCGCGCGCACTGGGGGCCTGCGCGTAGGCATCATTGAGGAACGGCGGCATTGGCTCCTGCGCTGCTGACGCGCCGATCCACTGCGAGACATTCTGACGCTCGACCAGATTCGCATCATGCGTGTGATCGGGCTGGTCGCGCAGCCATTTCGGCAGCGCCTGATCGTCCACC
>JAICVT010000039.1 GCA_025935235.1 Ktedonobacterales bacterium
GAGCATGGGCGTCATCTCGGCCAGATGCGCGTCCTCGGCTTCAACACAGGTGTGATCACGTCGCGCCGCGGCGAATAGCCTGGCGCGCATGGAGTGAACGCAACGTTCAGACGCCGCGGGAGGCGGCGCCCATCACCCAGCCGGGCCAGCGCGAGATGCGGCGTCATCCGGGAAACCGATCGAGATGCGCGGTTGACTAGGCGTCAGGCAGCAGAAACTGGCGCTCGCGCCGCCATAGCGCGTCTGGCTGGACGCCTGGATAGTGGCGAGGGGTGCAGGTGGACGCCGAGAGGTGGGTTTGCGAGTCGTAAGCGGTCGGGCCAGCGGTCAACGGGGAATTGAGCGCTCAGTTGGCATCGTTGGATGAGGCCTGAGGGCGCATGGATTCTCGGTCGCGTTCACGACGTTGTCGCGCTGCCTCAAACAATATCACACTTGCGGCGATGCCTGCGTTCAGCGACTCGACTTTGTTCCACATCGGAATCGAGACATGGCGCGTCGCCAGCTTGGCCGCCTCGCGCGAGACGCCGTGCGCCTCGTTGCCGATGATGAGCGCCACCCGCTCGGCCAGATTGATCTCATCGTAGGGAGTCGGCGCGCTGGCCTCCGCCACCAGCACATCGTTGACGGCGGGGGCGCAGGCGAAGCGCTGCCCGATCTCCTCCCAGCCCAGCCCGGCGCGGATCGGCAAATGGAAGTGCGCGCCCGCGCCCGCGCGCACCACCTTCGGCGCGAAGGGATCGGCGCTGCCGACACTCAACAGCGCTTCATCCACATCCGCCGCCAGCGCCGAGCGCAGGATGGTTCCCATATTGCCAGGGTCCGCCAGCGCGTCGAGCGCCAGCAGCACAGGCCGCGCGCGTCCACGGCGTCGAGCGCGCAGACGGTCAGGCGCCACATCCTCCAGCGCGATGGCGGCCACGATGCCCTGCGGCGCGCGCGTATCGCTTGCCCGCTCGATAGCCTGCGCCGTCGCCTCGTAGACCTCCGCGCCGCTTGCGCGAGCGTCGGCCACGCGCTCCAGCAGGCGGCGGCCCTCCACCGTGCGCTCCAGCGCCAGCGGATCGTAGACCAGCAACTGCGGCGTGATCTTCGCTTCAAGCGCGGCGGCGAGTAGATGCGGCCCCTCGATCAGGAACAACCTCTCGGCCTCGCGTCCCTTGCCCGATTGCAGCGAGCGCAGCAGGGCGATGCGCGGATTCGCCGGGCTGGTAATCATCGCCATCGCTCGCTCCCTCTCGCAGTCGCCACACACCAAGACAAACGCGCCACGCAGGATGACCAGCATCCGCGCGGCGCGTTTGGATTCAGACGCTCGCCCGACGACTACGCCTTGACAGCGGCGGTCTGCTTGTCGAGCGCGGCGCGCGCGGCGGCCACCAGCGCGCCAAACGCCTTGAGGTCGGTCACGGCGAGATCCGCCATGATCTTGCGATCCACCTTGACCCCGGCCAGGCTCAGGCCGTGGATGAGGTCGCGATAGGGCATGCCATAGAGACGCGAGGCCGCGTTGATGCGGGTGATCCACAGGCGGCGGAAGTCGCGCTTCTTGTTGCGGCGGTCGCGATACGAATAGGCGAGCGCCTTCATCATGGACTCGCGCGCCGTCTTGATCAAACGATGGCGCGCGCCCCAGTGACCTTCGGTGCGATGCAGGACCTTCTTGTGCTTTTTGTGCGAGGTAACGCCTCGCTTGACTCGTGGCATGGTAACTCTCCACCCCCGGCGACACGCTGCTGGGACCGGGGTCCCTCACGGCAGGTGTTAGCTATACGGGAGCAGACGCTTCATCTTATGCGCGTCGCCCTTGGCCATCACCGATGGCTGGCTCAGGCTGCGGTTGCGCGTCGGATCCTTCTTGCGGCGATACTTGGTGCGAGCGGACTTGAGGTGCATGTATTTGCCACCAGCGGTGGGATACACCCGCTTCGCGGTCGCTTTATGTGTCTTGAGCTTGAGCTTTTTCACGACAGATTTCTCCGGCCCTGCTAGCGAATGATCTTCGAGCATGGTGGGCAAACTGGGGCCGGTGGAGACACACAAATGCGCCCGCAGCGCCACGCACTGAACGAGTATACCATAGGAGCTTTTGGGCGCGCAAGCGATTTTTCCGGCATAGGCCGATTTGGCGACCACTCAAGTTGACCGGCTGCTCGCCCGCTTCTCACCGCGAGATGAGGAAGGCCAGCTCCGTCGCGAACTGGAAGCGGGTGATGGTCGCCCGCGCGCCGATGCCCGTTCGCGCCATCAGCTCGTGAAAACGCGCCTCGTAGTTGGCAAGCATGCCCTTGCTCCGGCCACCCAGGCTATGCGCTGGGAAACTGACCAGCAGATGCTCGGCGCGCACGGCCCGCAGCAGTTGCTCGCCCGCGTCCTTGTCGCTCTGCTCCAGGCAGGGGATGGCTTTGAGCAGCAACGCCACTTCAGCATGGCCCGCTGGCGGCGCGGCGATCACGTCGCGCGTCTCGGCGCGCCCGCGCAGCCCCGGCCGCCCATGCGTCGCCTCCAATGCGAAGTAGCCGCCGAGAAAGGCCATCAGGTCGCCGTAGATGTCGCAGGCGATGTATTCCGCGTCCGCAGCCAACGGCAGCCAGCCCAGCGCCAGCGGATTCAGCCCGCAGGCGAGATCGAGCACGCTATGAATCGGGCCGATGCCCGCCAGCGTCTGGGTGTAGAACTGATCGAGGATCGGCAACCGCTCGCGCGTCGAGGCGTGGCGCGCCATCACCCGCCGCAGCGCCCCCCGCCTGCGCTCCCGCGCCGCCTCCAGGCCGCCGTCAACTTCCTCGTACGCGGCGCGCAGTTCGGCCAGCCACGCGCCGTAGCGCGGCTCGTCGAGATAGGCGCCCGCCACCTGATGCAGCTTGCTCTTCGTCGCCTTGATCGCCTCTTTGAGGCCGCGCCGCTTCGCCAGCTCGCTCGCGCCGACGCGACGAATCAGCGACTCAGCCACGTCACGATAGCGTCCGCTGCCCCGCACGGCGGCCACCAGTTGATCCAGTGAATCGCCCGAATCGCCCGAATCGCCCGCGTCACTGGTCATCGGCGCCCGCCCGCAGCAGCGCGGTCAGCCGCGCCATGAAGCGCAGATTGTGCAGCGTCGCCAGCCGGTTAAAGAGGCCGTCGCCGATCTTGAAGAGGTGATGCAGATAGCCGAGCGAATAGCGCGCGCAGCAGGGACAATCGCACCACGGCGAGATCGGCCCATCCGCCTTGATGTATTTGTCGTCGCCGATGTAGACATAGTCAAACCAACCTCTGGCGTCCGCGCTGAGCATGGGTCGCTCGCTGATGAAGACGTAGAGCCGGGCGTGGCGGGCGTCGCGCGTGGGCATGGCGCTGTCGAACAGGTTGTAGCCCAGGTCCGCGCACGCCACCACATTCGCCGGGTGCCCCACGCCCAGCGCGTGCATCGGATAGCGCGCCGGAACCAGCGCGCGGGTATAGCCGATGATCTCGGTCAGCAGCCGGTTCTGCTTGTCGAGTGGCCAGCCGCCGAAGCCGAAGCCATCGAAGCCGACCTCCAGCAGCGCCTCAGCGCAGCGCCGCCGCAGCTCAGGATACCCTCCACCCTGGATCACGCCAAAGAGCAGCGGGCGCTGGCCTTCCGCCAGCCGCTTCTGCGCCATCAGCCGGTCGAACTCGTCGCGGCAGCGGCGCGCCCACTGGATGGTGCGCTCGACGGCGGCGCGCTGCGTCTCCTCCGGCGCATCCACATGTGTGCATTCGTCCAGGCAGATCACCACGTCTGTGTCGTAGCTGAGCTGAAGCTGCACCGCCTTCTCAGGCGTCAGCAGCAGCTTGCGATCGGAGCCTTCGGGCCGCAGCGTGATGCCGTTGTTGTTGATCGAGCCAAACTTGGCGTTCTGCGCGATCAGCGAGTACGCCTGAAAGCCGCCGGAATCGGTGATGATGGGGCGTGGCCAACCCGCCATGCGGTGCAGCCCGCCCAGCGCCTGCACCGTGGAGGAGCCGGGTCGCTGCATCAGGTGGAAGGCGTTCATCACCAGCGCGGGCGTGCCGATGGCCAGCAGATCGTCGCTATCCACCGCGCGCACCACGCCCAGCGTCGCATCGGGCAGATAGGCGGGCAGCGCCAGGTCACCATGTGGCAGCGTGAGCGAGCGCGGCGCATCCTCCGTCCGCCGCGCCTGCTGGGCCGCGCTATCCAGCGTCGTCATCGTCGTCTCCATCCGCCCGCACGTCTTCTCCGTCTTCATACAACGACGCATCCGCTGGCGCATCGCGTCCGCCGCGCCCCCGCTGGCTGGCCCCCTCGATCACCACGACATACTCGCCGCGCAGCTTCGCGTCACCCAGCCCGCGCGCCAGTTCTGAGAGACTGCCACGCTCCACGGACTCGAAGAGCTTGGTCAGGTCGTTGGCGATGGCCGCACGCCGGTCGCCATAGACTTCCAGCGCCGCCTCCAGCAAGGCGCGCAGGCGATAGGGACTCTCATAGAAGATCAGCGTGTGCGGCGAGTCACGGTCCACCGCCAGAAAGCGGCGGCGCAGCCCCGGCTTGCGCGGCGCGAAGCCGCGAAAGGTGAAAGCGTGCGTTGGCAGGCCAGAGAGCGCCAATGCCATGATCAGCGCTGAGGGGCCGGGGATCATCGTGAAGGGCAACCCGCGCTCGATGCAGCGGCGCGCCAGTGTGAACCCCGGATCGGAGATGGCGGGCGTGCCAGCGTCCGTCACCAGCGCGACCACCTGGCCCTCCGCCAGCAGATCGAGGATGCGCTCGCCCGCGCGCTGCTCGTTGTGCTCGTGAAACGACATCAGCGGCTTCTTGATCTGGTAGTGCGCCAGCAGCAGCCCCGTCTTGCGCGTGTCCTCGCTGGCGACCATATCCGCCGCGCGCAGCGTCTCTAGCGCGCGCAGCGAGATGTCGCCCAGATTGCCAATTGGGGTGGCGACCAGATAGAGCATCGGCTGGGGTACAGGGGCGTCAGCCACGCGAGCGACCCGCTCCTTTCACCTGCGAACCGTCGCGACTCCGCGGCGCCTCAGGCATTATAGCGTGATAGCGTGTCGCGCGGCTGGGCCAACACCACGGTAGGCCATCATCGTGCGCGCGGGCGGTCGTAGAGCGCGAAGAAGAAGGTCGGCGCCAGCGCGGCGATGGAGAAGATGCCGATGGTGAAGAGCATGATGAGCAGCCCCACCACGCCAAAGCTGAACCAGCCCCAGCGATTGCCGCGCGCCGCGATCACCATCAGCCCGATCACCGCGCCGCCGCCCGCGACCAGGTTGATCGTGAACAGGACGATGTTGACGAAGAACCGGGGATCATGGGTAGTGATCGTTCCGCCATTCAGCATCAGAACCTCGACGGAATAGATGACGACGCAGAGCATCGCCAGCGCCGAAGTCCATAGTATGGCGGGATGCGGGATGTGGCGACGTGGAGCGGTGGCGACGTGCGCGCCGCCCGCCGGATATCCTGCTGGATAGCCCGGCTGCTGAGGATAGCCTGTCGTTGGCGGATACCCCTGGCGCTGTGGCGGCTGTGGGGCTTGCGGCGGATAGCCCGACGGAGGGTAGCTGGGCTGGGTGTATCCGGGCTGCGGCGCATAGCCAGCGGGCGGGTAGCCTGGCTGCGCCGGATAGGCAGCCGACGCTGGAGGGGTTGTCGGCGACGCCAGCAGCTTGCGCACGAAGCCGACCACGCTGACCAGCGCGCCCGCGATGGTCACCACACTCGCGCCGATGTTGAGCGCATCCCCAAACGACGTTGGCATGTCGCACACCCCTCCCATCGCCCAGCGCTCGCTGCGGCGTCTGCCTCACGGGCAAGCGTAGCAGAATCGCGGCGCGCGGGCAAGTGGTTGCGTATGCCTCATCATACGCAGTCTCCCTGGCGGCTTGACCTGTGAGCGGCGCCTCGCTATCATGCGGCGCACAAGGGCGCCGGGCGAGCGCATGAGACCTCACGGGTCAGGGCAGGTGGACGGAGGGCAGCGGCATGGCGATGGAGGCCGATGAGATCAGGGCCGCGGCGGCGCTGCTGCCCCCACCAGAGACGCTGGTGGCGCTGGCGCGGCGTCGGCTGGATGATGAACTGCGCGCCCTGCCATCGCTGACCACCCCAGCCGGTCTGCGGGCGCTGTTGGCCGATGGCGGCGTCAACTGCTCGTTTGGCGCGCTGGCGCACGCGATCCGCGCCGCCACGCGGGCCGGGCGCATGGTCGAGGCGCGCGACCTCTTCATGGCGCTGCTGCGGCGCAGCGATGGATTGAACCGGCGCTGGGTGGCCGCCACGCTCTGGCCGCTGCCGCTCTCCGCCGAGGAGCGCCACGAACGCGCTCAGGACCTGGCCCAGGAGCTGATCCTCTACCTCTGGGAGCAGCTCGCGCGGCGCGATGACCCGGCCTGGGAGCTTTTCTTCCAGCGTGCGCTCGACTTCGCGCAGAGCCACGTCGCCACGACCTACCTGCGCCGCCAGGGGCTACGCGCCGACCCACGCGCGCGGCGACCAGAGCGCGGGCTGGCGATCGTCTTCTCGCGCCTGATGACGTCCGACGCGAGCGGCGAGGAGAGCGCGGAGCCGCCAGCGCTGGCGTCTATCGCGGCCTTCACCCAGGCCGAGCTGGCCGACCTGCGCGCGCTGGTGACGCGGCTGCCCCCACGCGAGCGGCTGGCCATCGTGATGCGCTTCTGGCAGCAGGCCAGCGAGGCAGAGATCGCGCTGGCGCTCGGCGGTGTCAGCGCACGCGCCGTGCGCTACACACTGACCCGCGCGTATAATCGGCTGCGGGCGTGGTACGCTGGCGACGACACGACCACGCAGGAGAGCGAGGAGGCCAACGATGACGACCCCACGCGATAACAACGCCCAGTCCCTCGATCTCACCCTGCTCGCCATCCGGGAGCAGTTTCTGGAGGAGTGGCGCGCGGGCAAGCGTCCACGGCTGAGCGTCTATGCGGAGCGCTACCCCGCGTATGCCGCCGCGCTTGCCGAGACGGTCATGCGGTTGGAGGCTGACGAGCAGCCCACATCGCCGGAGCGCGAGCGGCGCCCCCCAGAGCCTGTTCCAGAGCCGCTCGGCGAGCGCTTCCTGAACGGCGAAGGCGCGCGGCGCGCTCTCGAAACGCTCGCCCGCGCGGCGCCTGCCGACGAGCCGCTCCCGCGTGTCGCAGAGCAGCCCGCCAGCTACGACACGCGCGCCGAAGCGCCACCTCAGGCCGAGACGCCGCCCGACCCCACCTCCGGCGACTGAGCGCAGACGACCGCGGCCCATCGGCGGCTGGCGCCCGCGCGCTTGCCCTGCGCCACAATCCCTGAATCTCTGACTCAGGTTCCCCTCCCTGAAGGGGAGGGGGCAGGGGGAGAGGTCCGCGCTTCTCCCTACGCGGTCGGGGACTGCTCGTCGCGCGGCGTCTCGGGCGGCAGCGCGGCGGACTCTGGCGCGTCGCCAGCGGGGTGACGCCCGTGAGCGCGTTTGCCGCCGATGCGCCCAATCCGCGAGTAGTGCTCGACGCCCAGATTACGCTTGGTGGTCTCGCCGCCTCGCCGCCCAATCTCGGTATAGAAGCTCGACCCGTGGCGCTCGCGCACCTGCGAGCCGCCCTTCGCGCCAATGCGGCTGTAGAACTCGCGGCCATATTTGTCGCGCGCCGCTGAGCCACCGCGCCGGGCCGCCTCGGTGCCCGGGCGCGGGCCTGGCTTGCGTCGCTTGTGGGGCGCGGCCTCGGCCTGCGCGGCATCCTGGGGGTCAGGCGCATTTCGCGCCGCGTCGCTCGCATCGCTCGCATCGCTTACATCGCTCATCGGGAGATCCTTTCTGGCCTGCTGTCTCCAACATAACCGCTCTGACCGACACGGCGCGATCGCCGCGCTGACGACTCGCCCGTTCGAGGAGCGCATGTTCCAGCGGAGGCGGGCGCTGGGCAAGGCGACGCGACCGCATTCCAGCGAGACTATGGGCGTCACCTGTGGCAACGTCGTCTGTCAGTATGATTATTGGGTTGAGGCGAATAGGCTAGCGATGATCGTTGAAAATGACGAACTCTCTGGATCGCGACGTTATAGATCTCTCGTCGCCCATCGCCCATCGCCGCTCCCCGCCGCCAACCGTTCGCGCGTCAGATGGCCAGATACGCGGTCAGGGGCGGTCCATGCGCCAGCGCCGAGCAAACTGGTGGCGCTGAGGCGGCGCCGCTTCCTCCACCCATCTACAACACCTATTGCTTGTGTATAGTAGACTACTATCGGCCCCTGCAACGCAGCCCGAAAGTCCCTGGCGAGACGCCCGCGCCATGCGACATGGTGGTTTTCCGCGCGAATCGAAGAGCGTCATGGAGGGCGTCAAGGAGAGCGTCACGGCCACCCAGCTTTCCTGCCGTAGACAAGATGGAGACCTGGGGGAAACGTCGTCCGACCGCCAGTGAGGATGGGAGCGCTGACGGCGACGTGTCGTAGATATGCGTCTTCCGCGCGCTGGATCGTTACAATAGGCGATGTCGGTCGCTGTGATAATGGGTGGAAGTCAAGCGCGCGCTACCCGGAGTGACGGGATGAGGACATTGAATCGCATCAGCGTTCTTGAGATTGTCGGGAATGCGGATGGGGGTGGCACAAAATGCGTCTCGCGCATCGTGCGCAACCTTGATCCCGCGCGGTTTGAACTGTCCGTCATCTCCCCGGACTCACCCTGGCTCGCTCGCGTCTGCGCGGAGCGTGACGCCCACTATCAGCCACTCCCTATCTTCAGCAGCCGGATCAACCAGAAGACGTATCGCGATCTGGCGGGCATCCTCCAGGAGATGCGACCAGACATCATCAGCGCGCACGGCACGCGAGCCGCATGGTACACCCTGCGGGCCTTGAGACAATCGCTCTACCGACCGCCTGTGCTGTACAGCGAACACCTCTTTTCCTTCGATGCTCGCGCCGGCGCGGCCAGACTTCCCTGGCTGGTGATCGAGCGCTACATTTGCCGCCATGTAGACGCGCTGGCGACCGGCTGCGACGCCAATGCGCGCTTCGCGGAGTCGCACGGCTGGATCGCTCCCGACCGCGTGGTGATGCGGCACTACGGCGTCGAGCTGGAAGACTTCGTCGCCCAGGCGCAACAGCGCATACCTCGCGCTGAGCTTGGCATCCCGCCCCAAGCGCCCGTCATCGGCACGGTGGGGCGACTGATCCCGCAGAAGGGCATTCGCTACCTGCTGGACGCGATGGTCATGGTGTGCGCCGCTCACCCCGACGCGCTGCTATTGATTGTGGGAGATGGGGAGTCGCGCGCCGACCTGGAGACCTATAGCCAGACATGCGGCCTGGCTGACCGGGTGCGCTTTTTGGGCGCCAGCGCTCAGCCCTGGACGGCGCTCGCCAATTGTGACGTGATCGCGTTCTCGTCGCTCTTCGAGGGGATGCAGCAGACCTGCCTGGAGGCGCTGGCGATTGGGGCGCCGACCGTCGTCACGACGATGAAGGGACCAATAGAGTACGTGCGTTCGGGCGAGAGTGGGATACTCGTTCCACCGCGTGACGCCCAGTCGCTCGCCGATGGCATCCTCCGGCTGCTGAACGATCCGGCGCTGCGGCAGCGGCTCGCGCTGGCAGGCCCCGAAGCGGTGCGCGAGTATCGCACGGACTGGATGATCGAGCGCTATCGCCTGGCGTATGAGCGGCTGTATCGCGAGCGCGCGACGGCTGGCGCTGATGCGCGGCAGGCGGCAGGCGCGCTCACACGACAGGCGCGATAGCGGATGATCGCTCGTTGGCCACACGTGGCGCACGGCGGGTACAGCCGTGAACCTTGCGGATCATGGGTGAGATGAAAGGAAGGCGCCGAATGCGATGGTTTCTCACGTTCGTGGTGCGCCGGGTGAAGCGTGACAAGACCTGGACTCTCGACCCCATGTACACTACCGGGGCGTTCGTCGCGATGTTGCTCAGCACGGCTGGCAAGATCATGCGCGGCTACGTGCGGCGCATCGGTTTTCGCCGGGCGCGCGGCCTCACGCTCATTGGCAAGCGCGTCACGCTGCAAAACAAGGGCTACATCAGTGTGGGACGCCGCTGCATCATCGAGGATGGCGCGGTCATCCAGGGCCTCTCACGCCAGGGCATCAACCTGGGCGATCACGTCACGATTGGCCCCGGTACGATGATCCGCCCGACGGGATACTACAGCGGCGACATCGGTGAGGGCCTCTCCATCGGCCACGACTCACGCATCGGCGCGATGGGCTGGGTCGGCTGTTCGGGCCTCGTCCGCATCGGCGCATACGTGATGATCGGGGCGGGAGTGCGCATCGGCGCTGGCCAGCACAACTTCGAGGATGTGACGCGGCCCATGACGCTTCAGGGGAGCAGGCTCGAACCCATCGTCATCGAGGACGACTGCTGGCTCGGGTTCGACGCCATCATCCTGGCAGGAGTGACCATCGGGCGCGGCTCCATCGTCGCCGCGGGGAGCGTGGTGACGAAAGATATTCCGCCCTATTCCATCGTTGCGGGGGCGCCCGCGCGGGTCATTCGCTCGCGCCTTGACCAGCAAGCGCCTGAGGAACTGGATACGACCATCCCGCGCCAACAGGCGTAGACGCGGCGCGCTCACGCGTCGATCGAGTGACTAACCGGAACGACCCAGCGCGAGCGACGGTATGTCGCGCGAGCGGCCACTTACAGTGATATGCGCCGGTAGCAATCCGGCGATCAGGCAGACAGTTCCACGCGCACGCGGTAGTGACGCCCACGGAGGTTCTCGTGTCGATGAGGAAGGCGAACCCACAGACAGCCAACAGCAGCCTCAATACATCGCCGCCTGGGCTGTCCAGTGGGTCTGCACGAACCACCGGATTCACAGCGGAGTTTTCGCTTTGGCGCATCCCGGCCATCTGTATCGAGATGAGCCATTGGCTCCTGCTGCTGGTTGTGGTTCTCTTGCCCATTGACGTGTACTTCCAGCTCCCTGACCAGTCGCAAGGCGTGTTCTTGTCACAGCTGTTCACGGCGGAAGCCACTGGCGTCTTTGTGCTTGGCGTCGTTCTGGCGCGAATCTTTCGCGTTGACGTGCGCTTTGTCCCAGGCTGGCGCGAGTTGTGGCCACTCGGGCTGCTGGTCGTCTCTGTAGCGCTCTCCACGGTCATAGCGCATCACAAAGCGGATGCGCTGCGCGATGTGGGCAAGGTGGCGTTCTACCTCCTCATTTTCCTGCTTGCGCGGTCAGCCGCCAGCAACCCGCGATTTCATCGGCCGCTGCAAGTTGTGCTGATCGTCGGATTCGGTCTGGTCGCGTTGAGCGGCATGTACCTGTTAGCGCCAGATGTGCCGGATGTCCCGCAAGTTCTGCTGAACATCCAGCGCGTTCAGGCGAGTGTCGCCTTTACCTCCGTGGCGCGCGACGCGGCGACGTTTCGCTTTCCGGTAGAGTTCAATGAGTATCTGCTGGTTCTCCTGCCATTCCTGGCGGTTGGCATCGCGCGCTATCGCCGACTCCTCACCAAAACCACGCTCGTCTTCCTGGTAGACATCGGCGTCTTCCTCATGTACGAGACATACACGCGCTCAGGCATCTTGATCCTGCTGGTTCTCATTCCGGCGCTGGTCTTTCTGTTCGGCTACCGTCGCACCGCGCTCGCCATCCTGACACTCGGCATTCTCGGCACGGCGGCGTTCATGCTGGCAGATCCCTACCTTGCGCGTAGGCTCACCTCGCTCGCGCTGCTTTCATCCGATAGCAGCGGAGTGACAGAGAACCGGCTAACAGTCTGGCAGTGGGCCTTCCAAGTATTCGCACATCATCCGCTGCTTGGCGTAGGGCCGAGAAACCTGCAATACCAGCCTGGCATCTACATCAACCCAAGTCTGGGCAAGGCGGATAACACCGCCGAGAACAGCTATCTCACCGTCCTGGCTGAAGAAGGTTTGCTGGGGTTGGCCGCCGTTGCGTGCGTCGTGGTTGGCGCCTATCGGCTCCTGCTGAAGAGTTGGCGCCGCCTCAGCGCCCGGCCCCGGCGTCTGGCGCCGTGGACCAGTGCGGCCATCATGGCGCTCAGCGCGTATCTGCTCGACGCGACCGTCCATCCACCGTTCTACAGCGCCCAGGTGACTGGGTTGCTGATCGTGATCGTGGCGCTGGCGCCCGCTCTCGACGCGGCGCCTGACATCTCCGCGAAGGCCACCATGCCCCCCGCCGCCGGCAGACGAACGTGGGTTCCCGCGTTGCCTGGCATAGCCTACGACGGCAGCGCTGCGGTGGCGCCTGGCGCGCAGCTACACCGGCGGCTGGTGTTCCTTGTCAACGGGCCGGGCCTGGGTGGCGCCAATCGTCACTCACTCAATCTCGCACAGCGCCTGCAATATCTAGGCGCCAGAGTGCTGGTGGTGGTTCCTCCCGGGGCGATTGCGGGCATCGAAGCCCAGCATATGGGACTGCCCCTGCGCGAGCTGGAAATGGGCACGAACATCGGGCGATGGCGCGGCTACCTGGGCACGCTCAGTCTGCTCAACGTGTTCGCGGTGCGGCGCTCGCTCGACTGCATCCAGCGGCTGCACAGCGAAGAACCCACGCTGTTCATCTGCCCGCATCCGCGTGAGCAGCTCCTCACAGCCTGGCTTGCGCCCAGGCAGCAGGTCAAAGCGATCTGGGTGGCGCACTCGCCGTTTCACTACCTGGCCCACCGGCTGTTGATTCATCCCCTGTGGATACACGCCTCGCGCTCGGCGGAGGCGGTCGTGGCGGTGTCTCGTGGTTTCGCTGGAGAATTGCGTCGCGCGGGCATCGGCGCTGGCCACCTCTATAGCATTCCGAATGCGGTCGAGGTCTCCGTTCCGCGGCCGAGCTGGAGCCGCGTAGCTCGCACGCCCTACCTCATCGGCGTCGCGGCTCGCCTCGTCAAGGGAAAAGGGATTCAGTACCTGATAGATGCGATGCCCGACATCGTCGAGCGATATCCACTCGCGCACCTGGCCATCGCGGGATCGGGGCGCTATGAGCGAGCGCTGCGCGCGCGCGTGCGGCGCCTCGGTCTGGAGAACCACGTCACCTTCGCGGGCCACATCCAGAATATGCCCAACTTCTACCGCAGCCTGCATGTCTTCGTTCTGCCATCGCTCTCAGAGGTCTTGCCGACGGTCGTGCTGGAAGCCGCCATCGCGGAGACCGCGGTTGTGGCGACCGATGTGGGCAGCACAGCAGAGGGAATGGTCAATGGCGCGACGGGACTGCTCGTGAAGCCCGCTGACGTCGCCGGTTTGCGGCGCGCGATCATGCGGTTCCTCGACAATCCAGACGACGCCATCGCTTTTGGCCACGCGGGCCGCCAGTTCGTCGCGCGCCAGTTCGACATGCAACGAGTCAGCGCGGCGTTCTACGCGCTGGCGCAGCAAATCGAGCAGCGCAGCCTTCCCGCGGCCTCCGTCCCAGAGGATGCAGCGCTGTCGGAGACCCGCGAAGAACCGCGCGAAGTGACCCTTGAGAAGGCGGCTTCGACAGGGTGGCTTGGAACAACCAACGCGCGGCTCCTGGCAGCCAGCCACCGGCGCGGCATGTTGGGGCGCTCAGGGATCGTGCTGGCGAGCAAACTGACCACCGCCGTCGCGACGGCATGCTGGACCATCATCGCCGCGCGCGCCCTGCTGCCCAGCGCCTATGGCAATCTGGCGCTGATCGCCGGGATCGTTGACCTGGGCGCATACCTGGGCGACGCGGGCCTTCAGTCCGTCGCCGCACGCGAGCTTGCCAGCGCTTCACATGAGGAGATGCGCAAACTCCTCGGATCAACGATCTACCTGAAGCTGCTGCTCGGCGTCATCAGCACGGGCGTCTTGTTTGTCGTCGTGTTCACGCTTCCCTTCGGTGGTCAAGCTGACCAGGTGATGCTGGCGCTGGGGCCGAGCATGCTCTTCGCCTCGTTCAACACGCTGACGCTGGTGTTTCGCGCGCGTTCCGCGCTGGCCTATCTGTTTGTGATCTCCGTGGCGACGGCGGTCGTCGGGATCGGCACGACGCTGGTCGCGTACTTCCTGCATGGCGATGTATTCGCCTTCGCGCGGGCGCAGTTCGCAGCAGCTGTGGTATCGAGTCTGCTGCTGTTCATCATCATTGTCTGGCGCTTCTCGCCGTCGTTGCGCCCAAACCTCCGGCAGATCACCCACCTCTTCAAAACTGCGGCGCCACTTGGGTTCTCATCGGCGTTGGTCGTCATGTACTACCGGCTCGACGTACCCATTCTTGGACTGCTGGCCAACAGTGTGCAGGTGGCGATGTATTCCAATGCCTATCGCTTTCTCGACATGCTCGCGCTCGTTCCCGCCTCGCTCGGAGCGATTGCGTTGCCGCAGATGTCCGCACTGCGGCGGCATGGTCTGGCAGTGGTGGCCAACTATTGCCAGCGCTACCTGGAGATTGCGATCATCCTGGGGTCGCTGCTCGGCATGTTGCTCAGTTTCACCGCGCCGCACCTGCTCGACCTGCTCTATGGCAGACGGTACGATGCCGCGACGCCGGTGCTGCAAGTGCTGGCGTGGGCAGGGGCCGCGACGTTCCTGACGAACGCGCTGTCCCCAATCGCTATCGTGCTCCAGCGGTCGCGAGCCATGATTATCATCGCCGCGAGCGGCCTCGTGGTGAACCTGGCGATCAATATCGTCCTGATCCCCCAATTTGGCGCGCTCGCTTCAGCGTATGCCACGCTTGTGACGGAGATCGTCGTCATTCTCGGCTTCGGCTGGGTCGGTATTCGCGCGTTGAGCTGGCGTATCCACCTGCTCCTGCCCCTCGGCGCGGTGATCGCGACGGGCGTGTGCGAATACCTGATTATGGCGCTGGCGACGCAGCCCCTCTGGGCGCAGGCGCCCTGGCCGGTCACCGCTGTCATCCTGTTCTTCGTCTGGAGCCTCTGCTTCGCGCCGTTCGGGCTGATGCATGCGGCGCGGTCCTGGCGTGAGCGCGCCGATGCGCAAACGGCCGAGGCTCCGCCAGAGACGATGGAGCGGGCGCGCGCGGTCACCAACTCCGTCTGGCTGATGGCTGGCATGCTGCCGGCGCCCGTCTGGACACTGCTGGCCAATCTGACGCAACCATCACAGACCGTGACCGACGCGAACGCGGAGACCGAACCGGAGCTTCCGCGTCCATATCAGGATAGCGACGATGCGTTCAGAGAGCGCCAGTCTGAAGACCCGCGTGATTGGAGCGGCATGCAATGAGCAATCACCTCGATCGCGCTCGTGAGTCGTCAACCAGCGTGGGAATGATCGAGCGCAGCGGCGCGGCGAAGTCGGCCACGGTGGGGCTGCCTCACTCGATGCGGCGACTGGCCCTCGCGCTGGTGGCTGCGCTCCTGCTGGTGAATACGGTGGCGGGTAGCGTCATGTGGGTGACGCATGCGGACGTCGCATCCCAACGCGCCAGCGCGGACCTGGCCGTGCGGTTGAACCATATCAGGGCATGGTCAACTTCAGCCGATCAGCTCGATACCGCTCATCTGGAGGCGCTCCAGACAGAACTCGACGCCGCCCAGACCGACTTCCAGGCGCTCACCACCACGATACCGTTTGGCGGTATGCTGGCCGGAGGCGACGGCCAGCAGATGATGCGTGGGGTCAACATCGGTCTTCAGGAGGTAACGGCCGCACACGATCTGGTTGCGGCGGCTCTGCTGCTCCGCCCAGGTCTGCACGCTCTGGTGGCGTCCGCTCTCGGCGCGCGACCCGCGCCAGGCGATGTTCCCCTGACGCTCACGACGCTCCACCAGGCCCAGAGAGACCTGGCCCTTGGGCGCATCGCCTGGCAAGCCGCCGAGGGGCAAGAGCACGCCCTTGTCGCCAATGGCAGGGCCACCGGGGGTCTGACGAGCAATCCAACAGTCAATACCATGCTGGCCTATACCGCCAGCGCGTTTCAGCAGTTATCGAGCTTGCTCGACCTCTCCTCTGGCATCGCGGACGACCTGCCCAGCCTGCTCGCGCTTGATCGGCCGCAGAGCGACGTACTGCTCCTGTACATGGATACGGATCAGGCGCGCCCGGTTGGGGGAACTGTCGGCGCCTATGCGCTCGTGACGTTCAAGAACGGCAGCGCCGTGGGAACGATACATGCGCATGACGCCCGGAGCCTGGACTGCGCCCCGACGTGCGTCACGCGCCCAATACCCAGCCAATACGCATGGTTCAGTACCACTGGCGCCTTTGACCTGCGCACCAGCGAACTCGGCTTCAACTTTCGTGACGCGGGCGCGCAAGCCGTCACCATCTACAACGAGGAGAGCGCCACGAACTATACCACCGGAGCCATCGCCTTCACGCCACAGGCACTTCAGCACATCCTGAGCGTGCTTGGCCCCGTGAAGCTCAGCAACAACATGGGTACGGTCAACGCGAAGAACCTCGTGAGCAGCGCACGCGCGGCGCATAGCGCCGCTCCGGGCGGGACGGCCAGCGCGCCTGGGTTCGACTCTGCCCTCCTCGATGCGCTCTCCGCCGCGCTCGCTCACGCGACACCCGCGCAGCTCGCGCGCCTCGGGAGCGGATTCATCCAGGACCTTGCGCGAGGTGACGTGCAGGCGTACTCCAACTCGACGCCTGTCGAGGATGCGCTCACCGCCCTCGACCGTAGCGGCAGCGCCACGCATAGCGGAAGTGACAGCGTCTTCGTGACCAACACAGAGCTTGACGCTGGGTTCAATTCACCCGATCTGGCGACTGCCCTGAGCGACGCGATCACCCTTGATAACAAGGGGATGGCGCATCACACACTCTCCGTGACGGAGACGTATCGGCCAACGACCACAGCGGCGCAATCTTCCTCCTTCGATGATGTGCTGAGTGTCGTGCTTCCGCTCAAGGCATACGCGCTCTCCAGCGCGAGTGGCAAGTGCGCGACGATCGCCGTGACGGTAACTGGCAGCAAGGCATACGCCTGCCGGATCACGCTGGCGCCGTCTCAATCGGTCACCGTGAAGCTCTCCTGGATATCGCCAGTCGCGGGCGACCCAGACGCGCCTGGCGCGAGCGGAGCATACAGCCTGTTCGTGCAGCGGCAACCGGGTACGTCGCCAGCGGTTCACGTCACCTTCACGTCCCCGACCGGCGCGCATCTGACGTCCTCATCGCCCGATATGCGGGTTGCGGGAGCTACGGCGCGCTGGTCGTCTCTCGCGCTAGATGCGAACACTCGTCTGAGCGTCACCTTCGCCCCGTAGACGGCATTCGTTGAAAATGACGAAATATCCGCGCGCCTCCTGCGTCTTACCTAACGATAGCCTACACCACGTATGCGCAGGCCAGGAGGAGTGTCCGATGGGCGCAGAACTCGACCACCTCGCATGTGAGCGTCTCTATGCGGCGCAGGCCGCCGCCGATCTGCTCGGCATCCACCGCACCACGCTCTACCTCGCCGTCCGCAAGATGAAGCTCATCCCAGACGCCTACACGCCCGGCGGCCACGCGCGCTTCCGGCGCCAGACACTGGAGCGTTTCAAGGATCGTCTGACCCTCGACTCAGCCACTGGCGGTGATGGTAGCATCGCGCGGGCGGTGGCGCGGGCCGTCAGCTCGCTCTCGCGCTCACCGACGCTCCAGCCTGTCTGCGACGCGGTCGTTGACGCGGCGCTGCTCGCCTGCCCTGGCTTCGAGACCTGCGTGGCGCTCGCGCATGACGATCACTGCCCGGCTGGCTACGATCTGCGTGTGCTGGCCGAACATGCTCTGCCGCGACGGCTCTGCCTTGAGTACCGCTTCTTGCACGACCAGCCCGGCCACGACTTCATCACCGCGCAGGTCGTGCGCCAGCAGACGCCGTTCTTCCGCGGCGATATGCTCTCCACGCCAGAGACACCAAAGAGTGGGCTGCTGGCGCTCTCGGACACTGGCTATCGCAGTTGCGCCGCGCTGCCGTGCGTTTGGGAGGACCTGACACTGGGTGTGCTGCTCTGCCTGGGGCGCGCGCCCTGCGACCTGAGCGAGCCAGAAACGGTCGCGCTGACCAATCTGGCGGATGTGCTGACCATCGCGCTGCGCCGCGAGCGACGCGAGGAGGCCGTGCGACGCCAGTCGGCGACCATCGCCGAGCTGATGCGGCGGGCGCAGGCGCCTTCAGCGGATGCCGCCGACGCCGACGCTGACCCGCTGGCCGATGTGCGGCGCATCTGCCAGCAGGGCGCACGGGCGCGGCTGGTCGGCGAGTGGGGCTTGAGCGAGACGAACGTCTCGCCGCCGCTCGCCGATCTCTTGCGCGCTGCCGCCGCCAACGATGCGCTCCAGCGCGCCGAGTGGGCCGAGCAGGACGGCGCCCGCGTTGCGCTCGCCATCCCCGTGCGCCCGCCAGCACAGGCGCCATCGGCGGATCAGGCATCGCGCGCGGCGGTCGGCGCGATCTGGCGGCGGCACGATCTCGGCGCCGGTCTGGAGTTGACGCTGCTGCAAGTCTACGCGCAGGCCTGCACGAGCCTCATCCGCCGCTGAGCGCCAGACAGTGGCTCGGCCGCCGGAACTCAAGCTCAAGGATAGCGATTCCGGCGCCTGTCTTGCATTACAGCAATGTGGGGCGCCCGGCGCCGAAGGAAGGCGCGGGCGGGCGCGCGCATATGCGAGCAGATGAAGGAAGGCATACCGAGCATGTATCCAGAAGCGCCGAAGTGGGATCTGAGTGTGCGGCTGGAAGGCTCTTGCCGCCACTGTGGCGCCGACCTCAGCGGCGAGGCCCGCGTGCGCGCGACGACCGAATGGGTCGCGCGCTATGAGCAAGACGACGCCTTCCGCCGCCTCATCAATCAGGGCATCGCCCGCCGCCACATCGAGCGCCACCAGCGCATCTGCCAGGGCGAGCGCGTCGAAGCGGAGCGTCTGCCCGCGTGGGCTGTCTCCGCCTGACTGGCCGGATCCACTGCGCCCTCGCTGACGCCCCGCTGACGCCTCAGGGCTTGCACTCCCATTCACGCCAACTGTAGCCGTCGCGCTTGAAGATCTGATACGCGGCGTGGATGTTGGCGTCGGCGTTGAACGGCGACTGGCTGGCGTAGGAGGTCGTGTTCCATGTACTCGGATACAGGATCTGGAACACGCCGCTGGCATGACTGTTCAGGATCGGATATGAGTTCCACGCGTTCGGATCGTAGCCCGATTCGCACTTGGAAATCGCCAGCGCGCCCTGCGAGTATTGTCCGAAGACCGCGACGATCTCATTGATGATCGCCTGCTGACCGGGGTTCGCGCCCGCTGGTGGCCTGAAGGAATTGGCGGGCTTGGGTGTGGGGGTAGGGGTGGGCAGCCAGGGCGCGGCGCTGGCATAGGTATGCAGCGGCCCATTGACGTTCAGCGCCGCCGCCTGCCCCAACGGCGTCGAGAGCGCCAGCGCGCTGACCAGCAGCGCCGTCACGATCATCGAGACGACAAACTGCGTGATGGCCGAGCGCGGCCCCTTGCGGCGCGGAACGA
>JAICVT010000168.1 GCA_025935235.1 Ktedonobacterales bacterium
CATCAGCACATTCAGCGTATTGGCGTCGGCGCGGGTCAGCAGCCGGCCCGCGGAGCCGCCGCTCACGCTGGTGAGCTTGGCGTCAGGCAGCGCGCCATGCGCCAGATCGTAGCCCTGCACGCCGCTCAGGAAGAACAGCGCGCCCTGGCGGCCCACATTGCTCGTGCTGGCGCGTCGCGGCGCGTTTTGCAGCACGGTGGCGATCGGCGTGCTGTTGACGGCGACTGGCTGATCCTGCGCCAGCGACGTGACGACTGGCTTGCCCTCCACATCGTGGTTCGCCGCGACCGCCTTGTCCACAGCGGGCTTGTCATGCACACCAGCGATGATGAACGAGTTGTATTTGATCTGCGTCGAGAAGGCCGCATTGATCTCGGCCTTGATGTTCTGACCAAGCGCCAATATCAGGCCGATGCCAAAGACACCGACGAAGAGCGCCACCATCGTCGTGACACTGCGCGTACTCTCGCGCCCCATGTTGCGCATCGCCATGCGTGTATTGGCCTTGCTGGTGCGCGGCAGGAATGGCAGGATCGTGATCAACACCGCCAGGGTCAGCGCCAGCGCGCCAAACGCAGGCGCCTTGATGACCAGGAAGACGCCCACCGCCAGCGAAGCCAGCGAGAGCAGCGCGTACCACCAGGTCAGGCGCTCAGGCGCGGGGAAGCGGCTGATGAGCAGCACCAGCAGGAAAAAGATGCCCGCCAGCAGCGCCAGCACGAAGCCTGTCCCCACGATCGAGACGAGCGCGACGACGAAATTCCCCAGGATGACATAGGCGAGCACGAAGAAGAGAATCGCCAGCAGCGCCAGCAAGAACAGCCGCAGCGCCAACCCGACGCCCGCCAGCCCCTCGCTGACGCCACGGATGACCGCCAGCGGGCGAATCTGCGCCGCCTGCACGATCGGCATCAGACCGAAGATCAGCGCCGTCGCCACTCCGATCAGCAGGCCAGAGAAAATGATATGCCAGTCCAGCACGAACGGCAGATCAATGTAGAAGCGCTGCGTCACGAGCTTGTTGACCAGCGTCGAGACGCCAACGCCCGCCGCCGAGCCAATCGCGCCGCCCAGGAAGCCCAACAGCGCCGCCTCCAGCCCAAAGAGCGCGTAGAGGTCGCCGCGCCGATAGCCCGTCGTCTTGAGCACGGCGATCTCGACCTGCCGACGTCGCAGCAGCACCTGCATCGTGTTGACGATGCCCACGCCGCCAATCAACAGCGAGAGCAGCCCCACCACCTCCAGGAAGTAGCGGATGTTCTGGACATTGCTCTCGTTCTGTTGCAGCGCGTCTTTGGTCGTCGTGACCGTGGCCGTCGGCAACTGCTGTTCGATGGCCTTCTTGGCCTTGTCGGCGTTGGCGTTGGAGTGGTCAGGCACATTGACATAGACCGCGCCGTAGCTGACCGGCAGCGCCGATGAGCTGGTGACCGCCGTGTAGCCATCCAGCGAGACGAGCGCCTGCGGCCGCTGGAAGAAGCCCGCGCTGGCCACGATCCCCGCCACCGCGCCGTCGAAGACGCGCCCATCATCAGAGGTAAGGTGGACCTGATCGCCCACCGAGACGCCCAGCGTGGTGGCCAGGCTCTTCGAGAGGACGATGTTCGTGCCGGTGAGCGTTGATTGCAGCGTCGCGCCGCTGGGATCGAGGAAGGTTGGCGGGCCAGCCAGCGGGAAGCGCGACGGATCAATCGCCTTCAGCTCGAAATATTGCGCGTCGCCCTGTTTATTGGCTGATTGCACATTGTGGGTGGAGACAGCCGTATAGGTCGTGATGAGTCCATCACTCTGGATCTTATCGAACACGCTGAGCTGGTCGGCGCGCAGGTTGATGATCGGCGTCGTGACGGAGATGTCGCCGCCATTGCTGTCGCGGATGTTGCCTGTGAGGCCCTGGTTGACCGATGCGCCCACCAACTGCAGCGAGACAATTGCCATCACGCCGACCGCTACGCAGAAGATCGCCAGCAGCGTGCGTTGACCGCCCCGCATCAGCGAGCGCGTGGCATAGGACCAGTAGAGTCCGAGTTTCATATCGTTTCTCTGTTTCCCTCGCGCGCTCAGCTCTGGGCGATCAGGCCATCCACGATGTGGATGGTACGTTTAGCGGCGCGGGCGACAGTCGGGTCATGCGTAGCAATGATGAAGGTCTTGCCGGTGCGGTCGCGCAGATCGCGGATCATCATCAGCACGTTCTCGCTGTTGCGCTGGTCGAGGTTGCCGGTCGGCTCATCCATGATGACGATGGCGGGGTCAGTCGCCAGCGCGCGCGCCACGGCGACCCGCTGCTGCTCGCCGCCGGAGAGCTGATTCGGGCGGTTGCGCAGACGATGCCCCAGCCCGACCAGCTCCAGAATCTGCTTGGCGCGATCAGCGGGGCGCCCGCTGTGCTTGCCCACATACAGCGGCGCCTCGACATTCTCCTGCGCGGTCAGCGTGGGGATGAGGTTGAACGCCTGATAGACCATGCCGATCTTGGCATTGCGCACCTTGGCCAGCTGGCCCTCGCCCATCTTCGTGATGTCTATGCCGTCAATCAGCACGCGGCCGCTGGTCGGGTTATCCAGTCCGGCGATAATGCCCAGCAGCGTTGACTTGCCAGAGCCAGAGGGTCCCATCACCGCGACGAAATCGCCGTGTTCGATGCGCAGCGAGATGCCTTTGAGGATATCAATCCGCTCGCGCCCCAGCGGGAGCGACTTGCGAATATCTATGGCTTCGAGCGCGGGCGTCAGTGTTGAGACCGCCCCCACCTGCTCCGAGCGTTCGGTTACATCCACGGGTTGTGAACCTTTCTGTCCGCGTCATCAGCGGAGCGTGTCGAGGACGACGCGCGCAGCGCAGCGCGTCCACGCTGGACACTCCGGTGGGTGTACGACTACCACAGGAAGCGGTTGCAACCCGACGACGGCGTCGCGCTCATGCCGATACTCCCGTACTCCACCCGTGGGCTATGATAGTCGCGTGGAGGGGCGCGACGCCAGACCCAATAGGGTCAGAATGACTCCGCCCGCTCGCCAGCGGTCGCCTCTCAGAAAGTTGCGACAGAATTGCGACAATTGCACAATCATTGATGGCAGAGGAGCGAGCGCATGACGGCCCCAGCGGGAGATGAGCGCGACGAAACCGACCCCTATGCGCGCATCGCGGAGTGGTACGACGTGGAGCACGACAGCTTCACCGACGATTTCGAGCTGTATCTGGAGCTGCTCGGCGGTGAGACCCGTCGCCTTGCTATCCTGGAGGTCGGCTCGGGCAGCGGGCGGCTACTGGCGGCGCTGGCCAGTGCGGGCTACGTCGCCACTGGCGTCGAGCCATCCGCCGCCATGCGCGCGCGCCACGCCCAGCGGATGGCGGCGCTGCCAGAGGCCGTGGCGCGGCGCGCCAGCGTGGTCGCCGGCTCGGCTACGGCGCTCAACCTGCCCGCCGACCAGCGCTTCGATGTCGCGCTGCTGGCGCAGGGCGTCTTCGGCCACCTGCTCCGCGCTGAGCAGCGCGCGGCAGCGCTGGCGGCGCTGCGGTCGCACCTGCGTCCCAACGCGCGCCTGATCGTGGATGTTGACCTCGCGGGGCCGCGCCGCCTGCTGGAATCCGCGGGACGCCTCTGGCTGCAAGGCGCCTGGCCCACCAGCCAGCGCCTCGAGATCGTGGAGCATCTGGTGGTTGGCGAGCCGGGCGCGACGCCAGGCGTAGTCGAGGTGACGCACCTCTACGACACGCATGAGCAGGGTGGCGCGGTGCGGCGCACCCTCACCCGCACGCCCCTGGCGCTGCTCTCGCGCGGCGAGGTGGCCCTGGCGATCCAGCATGCGGGCTATGATATCGAAAGCCTGTATGGTGGCTATGACATGGCGCCCGCCGATGACGCCTCAGCCCGGCTGATTGCCGTGGCGCGCTGCTCCTCGCTCCCAGCCGAACCCTCAGCGTGAGTCGAGCGCATCCGGCGCATCCGGCGCATCCGGCGGCAGCGGCAATTCGAGGATGAAGCTGGCGCCGCCGCCGTCGCGCTCCAGCCAGAGGACGCCGCCCTGGGCCTCGGCGCAGGCGCGCGCCACCGCCAGCCCCAGCCCCACACCCAGCCCCACGCCGACATGCTCCAGCGGCGCGGCGCCAATCGTGAGCGGCTCGAAGAGGCGCTCCAGCGCGTCGGCGGCGACGCCTGGCCCGCCGTCGCGCACGCGGATTGCCACACGCTCGCCGCGCCGCCGCGCCTCCACGACGATCGGCGCATCGGCGGGCGAGAAGCGCAGCGCGTTCTCGATCAGCGCGGCCAGCGCGCGCGGCGCAAGGAATGCGGAGCCGTAGGCGTCGGTCAACCCGCTGGCGACGCTTACCTGAATCGTGCGCGTCGCGGCGGGCGCGTAGGGCGTCTGCGCGCTCTCGATAGCCTCCGCGATCAGCGGACCGAGCGGCAGCGGACCAAGCGGGTCGGTCAGCGCGTCATCCGCGCGCTTCATCAGCGTCTCCAGATCCTCGACCAGCTGCGCGAGCTGTGTCGCGCCGTCATTGGCGGCCGCGATCAGCAGACGCTGGCGCGCGCTGATCGTCTCGCCCGTGACTGGCAGATCCAGTTGCGAGATCATACTCACGACTGGATGCGCAGCGTTGCGCAGCGCATGCGACGCCACCTGCGAAAAGAGCCGCCGTGACGCGGAGTCGTCTTGACCGGTCATCTCATGCGCGCTTTCAACATCAATCCGACCCATCCGACCCATCCGACTCATCGGCTCGCGGGTTATAGCGATAGCCGACGCGCTCAACATTGATAATGAAGCGATGATAGCCCGGATCTGGCTCGATCTTCTCGCGCAGACGAGATATGGTCGCAAACAGACTGTCGCGGAAGTCGCCAGGATCGAACGCCTCACCAGCGGCGTCTGCTTCTTCTGTCCAGACCTCGCGGATCAGACTCGCATAGGACACCGCCTCGCCACTCGCGTGGACGAGCGCCAGCAGCGCCCTGATCCCGTTCGGCGTCACCCGAATGACGCGGCCATCGGGCATCGTGACACGATGGCGCACGGCGTCCACCTGGGGTCGCCAGTCGCGCGGCGCCTGCGTGGTCGCGGCATTCGGCTGTGGGCGGCGGCTGAGGATGTTGCGCACGCGCTTGAGGAATACGCGCGCGTTAAAGGACTTGGCGATGAAATCGTCGGCCAGGTCCAGTCCCTCGGCCTCATCGCGTGCGGCGGCTCGATTGGTCAAGAACAGGCGGCTGGCATCGCTGCCGTCGGCCTTCAGGCATCGCGCCAGCTCGTAGCCATCCATTTCCGGCATGTTGATGTCGAGGATGATCAGGTCAGGACGCCACGCGCGCGCAACCTCCAGCCCGTCGCGCGCCGATGTCACCGACTGAATCTCGTAGAGTTCGTCGGTGACAGTCTCGAGCGCCGTCACACACGGCCTGCTCTCGGCTGGCACATCGTCCACAATCAGAATGCGCCACGCCGCGTCGGCTGGGCGCCCGTCGTCCGCCATACTCGTGCCGTCCTCGCCAGTCTGGCTCCATCGTCCGGCTCCATCGTCTGGCTCCATTGTAGCAGCGTGAGCAATCGCCCGCGTGTGAGCAGCCGGGGCGGCCAGCGGTTGAAACCGCGCCTGGGAGGCCCACGGCTGCAAAGCCCGCCTGCGCGGACCAGGAACCTCCTGAAGCCGCGCCGGCAGGTTTTGCGGCGGCTCGCAGGCCGCCTTCCAGGCGCGACTTCAGTCGCCAGCCGCTATCAGCCCGCGCGCTGCGCCGCCTCCGCGCCCGACTCGCCCGGCTCAACCTCCGGCTCGGTGGTCGCTTTGGCGCGGACCGGCAGATGCTGGTCGAGGTATGCTCTGGCCTGCTCGTAGGCGATGTCTATCCAGCCGGCGGCGTGGTCGAAGTCCAGCGCGGCTTCGTTCATCGTGCTGGTGGGCCGCAGGACATGAATCTCGACACCGGCAGGCGCCTGCGCGATGGTGCGATCGAGCTGATAGCGTCCCATCATCGTCGCCGTGCGCTCCAGGATCACCGCCAGCGCGTGCGCGTTGGGCTGGCGGCCGTTGCGCGGCGTGCGCTGGATCAGCGCTTGCAGCTCCTCTTCCAGCTCCGGCGTCACCTCATAGCCAGCGTCCAGCACGAAGATGCGCCGCGCCCCCATTGCAATCGCCGCGTCGAGGCTGGAGCTTTCGAGCGCGCCGCCATCCACGAAAATCTCGCCGTGGATGCGCACCGGAGGGAAGATGCCCGGGATGGCGGCGGAGGCCAGTAGCGCCAGTTCCATCCGCCCGCGCCCGAAGACGGTGATGCCACCAGACGAGAGATTCGACGCGATCACGCGGAAGGGAACCTGTGTCTGCTCGAAGCGCGCGCCCGCCAGATGCTCGTTGAAAAGTTGGCGCAGCCCGGCGTCGCCATAGAGCGACGGATAGCCCATCGTGACGCGGCGGATGGCGGCGACCGCGTAGGCGCCCGCGAAGGCGGAGGCCGCCGTCGGCAGGTGCGGCTCCCAGCCCAGCAAGATGCGGCTGGTGCTCAGCCCGCGCCAGACACGCTCGAGCGTCTCGACGCCGCGCTCGGTCGGATCCATCGCCAGCACAGCGCCATTCCACGAGCCGATGGAGGTGCCGACGATCACATCAGGCGTCTCGCCGCGCTCGATCAGCGCCTTGAGCGAGCCGACCTGCACGGCGCCACGCGCGCCCCCGCTGGAGAGCACGAAGGCGGTGTAGTCGCGCCATCCGGGCCTGCGCGCGGGCCGCTGCTCTCTCAAGACTTCCGGCGTCCGCTCAGCCTCAGTTTCTACCTCAGTCAATGTCTCGTCCACGTCGGTGTCCCTCCCGTGCGCGCCGTTGCGCTCGCCAGTCGCTCCATCACGGAGGCATGTGCGCGTGAACTCGCCGCAATCAGGTCAACCAGTTGTCTTTTACATCTTAGTACGAAGGGGGCGACGTTCGGTTCCCTCCGCGCGTATAATTGCGGAAGTCGCAAACGGCGAGCCAGAACCGGCGGCCCTCACCCCAGCCCTCTCCCAGAGGGAGAGGGAGCAGGAGCGTTACCGCCAGTCACGAGGCGCCTGAGCCGCCTCAGTGCGAACTGTTGATCTTGTCCCAGGGGATTGCGGGCCGCGACAGGCCGCGCCGCTCCAGATAGCGCTTCGCCGTCCGGCGCAGCCCCAGCGTACCCTTCACCTCATCGAGCGGGCTGCCGATGCCCTGACCCGGAATGAAGGCGCTGGGCCGGAAGACCCAGCCGGAGGCGTCGCGATCCAGACGACCGCGCGCCAGGAACGCTTTCAGGTTCCAGGTCTGCTCGTTGTGCGAGTGGCCCAGGATGGAGGCCGGGCCTTCGCGCGGTGCCAGCCCGGCGGGTGGATCGAAGCGCAATAGCTCGGCGCGATCATCGGGGCGCGGCGCGATGCGCGCGCTGGCCGGGTAGCCGTTCTCGTCCACCCAATTGAGGACGACGGTGGGGAAGAGCGCGAGCGCCTTGCGTAGCTCACTCCACATCAGACGCCTCCTTCGTGGACGCCATCTCCACTGTGCGCGGAGCCTGGCTGAAGTCGCCATCAGGCCACCAGCGGATGGCGCGCGGCGTGATGTAGATCAGCAGCCGCATGAAGTACCAGTCCATCAGCCAGCGCGTAACGACGTTCGCCGAGTAGAGTTTCCCGATCGGTTGCAGGCGATGCAGGCGCGGCCAGTAGACCGCCAGGTCATCGCTCCAGGTGACGATCTCGTCGCTGATGGTGGCGTCGCCCTGCACAAGCACAGCGGGCGGATGATCCAGACCGCTGGCGGTCGGGTTGGAGAAGAGCAGCGACACACGCGGCGTGCGCCGGATGTTGAACGCCTTCTGCGGCAACGCGATGCAGGTCGTAATCAGGAACTGGCCGCGGTCGGGCAGGTAGAGCGGAGCCGTTGGCCAGACGATCGGCGCGCCATCTTTCGCCAGCGTGGCGAATTCGCAGGTGTGGAACGCCCGGAAGACGGCCTCGACCGGCTCCGGCAGATTGAGACCCACAGCTTCTTCACCTCCCACATCGCTGACTGCGACCACGATCGCCAGATCAGACCAGTAGCAAGCGCATCAGATCGAGATGCCGCCATCCACTACCAGCGTCTGCCCGGTGATGTAGCTGGAGGCGGGGGCGCTGAGGAAGATGAAGGCGCCGCGCAGCTCCTCCAGATCGCCCAGGCGGCCCAGCGCCGTGCGCGCCTCGAACCGCTCGCGATAGGCGTTGATGCTGGCGGCGGCCATGCGGGTGGGGAACCAGCCCGGCGCGATGGCATTGACATTGACGCCGCGCCGCCCCCACTCCATCGCCAGCGCGCGCGTGAAGCTGATGACGCCCGCCTTGCTGGTGTTGTAGGCGATGGTGTGGACGCCGTTGGGGTCGCCCGCCACCAGCCCCGCCACCGAAGCGACATTGATGATGCGCCCGGAGCCGCGCTCCAGCATGTGGCGCCCCACCGCCTGCGACATCAGGAACATGCCGTGCAGGTTGACCTCGATCACCTGCCGCCAGCGCTCGAAGGGCATCTCTTCGGTGGCCTGGCCCCACGTCTGCCCGGCGTTGTTGATGAGGATGTCCACACGGCCAAAGGCGTCGAGCGCAGTGGCCACCGTGCGGCTGATGTCGTCGGGCTGGGTGACATCCGCCACCACCCTGGCGCAAGCGATGCCCTGCTGGGTCAGCTCGGCCTCGGTGGGAGCCAGATATTCATCGCGCCTGCCGGTGATAACGACGCTAGCGCCCGCGCCGCCCAGCGCCTCAGCCGCGACCTTGCCGATGCCGCGCCCGCCGCCGGTGATGAGCGCGACCTGCCCGCTCAGATCGAAGAGTTGCGGCATCGGCATGGCGGGCCTCCTGTCCGGATCTGATGAAGTCTGGAAGGGTCGCGGCGCTGGCGCCCACGGTGAGCGCCGCTGTCATGCTAGCCCGCCTGGCGCCCGCTGTCAATGCGCGCTGCGTCGTCCATGCGCGGCCAGGCGCGGCCTACCACGCGGCGTCATCCGTATCGGGCGCCACATCCATGTCTTCCACTGCCTCTACATCCGCTGCCGCATCCACCGCGCCTACCACATCTGGCTCCTGCCCATCGGGAAAGAGGACGTGCCAGCTTTCCTCGACCTCGATTGTCACCGTCTCGCTGAGCAGCGGGCGCAGCACGGCCATCCGCAGGCGCCCAGCGCCGCTATCGCCCAGCAGGCTCCGGTGCGTGCGCGCCCGGCGGCGCTCGCGCAGGTAGCGGCGCTCCCGCGCGGTCATGCCGCCCGCATTGCGCGGAGTATGGTCGCTTGGTGGTTCCTGGTTCTGGTTGTGCCGGCCTGAAAATAGACCATCATGTGATGCACTCAAACGATAACTCCTTCCGTTGGAATCCATAGAGATTCCGCTAGAAAGAGCGCCGCAGACGGCATGCCAA
>JAICVT010000051.1 GCA_025935235.1 Ktedonobacterales bacterium
CCCCGCTGCGCGAGAGAGGGGAGTTCCGGATACCCTCTCCCGTTGCGAGGTAGAAGAGTGGGGTCTTACTTTTCGGGCTCGCCCACATCGGCGGGCGGCGCGTGGATGGTGCGCTCGCGCTCGTAGGTGACCATGCCGGGGCCGCCGCCCTTCATGTGGCGCACGTAGCGCGCCTCGGTGTAGTCCACCGCCACGCTACCCGCCTCGCGGAGCTGGCTATACCACGCCGCCAGGCTGGCCGCCTCGCGCAGCGTCTCCTCGGGCGCGGGCCGACCCGCCAGCTTCAGGATGACATGCGCGCCCGGCGCGCCGCGCGCATGCAGCCAGAGATCGTTGGGCGCCGCCTGATGAAAGGTAATCTCCTCATTTTGGCGGCTGTTCTTGCCTACCAGCGCCAGCGTTTCGCCGCTCAGTCGCCGTCGCAGCGGCGCGCCGCCCTCTGGTTTGCTGGGCTTCCCCGGCTGACCCTTCGCGCCCACTTTGCCCCCCTGCTTCCCCTGCTTCCCCGGCTTGCCTTTCTTGCCGCCCTTGCGCTGCTCCTTCGCCAGCCGCCGCGCCTCGACGCCGCCGCGGATGTAGCCCGCCTCGGCCACCTCGGCGCGCACCAGCGAGACCTCGGCGGGCGTCTCGGCCAGCGCCAGATCGGTCAGCAATTGCTGCACGCGCGCCAGCTCCAACTCGTTCGCCTCTACCTGCTCGGGCAGCAGCTTCAGGGCGCGTTGCAGCTTGTGGTAGCGGTCATAGCGGCGGTTGGCGTTCTCGATGGCGCTCAGGCGGGGATCGAGCGCGATGTCCACCTGCGTCTCAGGGTCCTCGGCATAGGGATCGGGCAGCGACGCCTGGCTGGCGCCCGCTGCAACCTCTGGCCAGAAGGCCAGCAGGATCTCCGCCTCGCGCCGCAGCCTGCTCGCCTCCGCCTCGGAATCCATCTCCGCGCGCAGCGCCTCAGCCTTGCGCAGACAGCGGTCGCGCTGCGTCTGGAGCAAGCGGCGCAGGTCGCCCTTGGCCTGCTCCAGCTCCACGCGCCACTCGGCGCCAGCGAAGAAGAGATCGAGCGCATCGTTGACGCTGGGGACGGCGCGCAGCTCATCTTCCGGCGGATACTGGCGCGGCTCGTAGGCCGCCAACGCGATGGGCCGCGCGGTCGCCTCATCCGCGTCGGCCCCACCAGCGGGCGCCAGAACCAGCGTGGGTCGCCACGCGCGGCTCTCGGCCAGGCTGGCCAGCGCGCGGGCCTCGCGAGCCAGCGCTTCCCACCGCTCCCATGGCAGCGCCGGGTCCACGGTGACCTCGGCGGCGCCCAGCGCACGGGCCGCTACCTCGCGCCCCAGCTCGCGCCCGAAGCCCAGCACGCTCGCGGCGATGACTGTGGCGATGGTTGGCGGCGCGGCGCGGCGGGCGCGCTTACCGCCTGGCTTGCCGCCTGACTTGCCTCCAGTCGTTTGCGCGGCGCCGCCATCCTGGGTCGCCTCGAAGGTCGCGAGCGCATCCAGCGCGGCCTCGCGCAGCGCGTTGGCCGTCACATCCTGGCCGGGGAGCTGCGGCAGTGTGGCGCCCGCCAGCGTGCGCGTCTGCGGTGGCGGCGCGAGGTAGGGCGCGTGCGGCGCGATGACGCGATAGGCGTTGGTCTCGGCGCTGGCCAGCCGCAGCGCGCCGAGGATGATCCGCTCGGCGTCTACCAGGATCACATTGCTGAAGCGGCCCATCACCTCGGCGATCAGCCAGACGCTCGCGCGGCGCTCCGCCAGATCAGCCCCGCGCGCGAAGCCCAGCTCCACGATGCGCTCCCAGCTCGGCTGATGCGCCGCGACGAGTCGCGCGCCCTCCAGGTGCTTGCGCAGCAACATGACGAACGCGGGCGGCTCAGTGGCCAGCTTGCGCGGCTTCTGGCTGGTCAGGCGCACATGCGCCAGCTGTGGATGCGCTGAGAGCACGAGCCAGCGGTTGCGCCCGCCGCCCCATAGCTGTAATGCGATAGAATGTGGTGTCGGCTGGATGACATCATCCACCCGTGCGCCCTGCGCCTCGCGCTCCAGCTCATCATTGAGCGCGGCCAGGGTGAGCGCGTCTAGCTGCATGGCGGATGAGTCCTTGTGAGTCGGTGTACGCCCGTGCGCGATCAGCGGGAGCGCCCCGCCGGGTGGCGTTGACGTTCGCGCTCAGGCATTGGGCGCTCCAGTATAGCACGCGGTGTGCGGGAGATTCCCGCGCGCCGCGCCCCGGAGCGTGCGCTATTCCGCTGGGAAGCGGCCGGAAAGTGAGACTATGACGATACCACCGAATGAGCCGCCGGCCGTCGCCGCCTACGGCTCCGACGCCGCTCCATCGCCGCTGCTGATCGTCCTCTCGGGGCCATCGGGCGTCGGCAAGACCACCCTGACCGGGCGGCTGGTGGCGCAAGGCTGGGATGGCCATGTGGTGGTGACCGTCACGACGCGCCGCCCGCGCCCCGGCGAGATTGACGGCGTCCACTACCACTTCCGCACCGCCGAACAGTTCCACGAGATGCAGACGCGCAACGAGCTGCTGGAGCACGCTGAGGTTCACGGCAACTGGTACGGTGTGCCGGCGACGACGGTGCGCGAGCGACTGGCCGCCGGGCAGGATGTCATCCTGACGATTGACCCGCAGGGCGCGCAGACGGTGCGCTCGAAGGTGGAGGACGCCATTTTCATCTTCCTCGCGCCAGAGTCGCCAGAGGTGCTGACGCGGCGGGTGCGCGATCGCGGACACGACAGCCCGGAGCAGCGCGCGCTGCGCATGCTGAACGCCGAGCGCGAGATGGCCGAGCTGCCCAGGTACGACTATCTGATCGTCAATCGGGATGACCGGCTCGACGAGGCGGCCAACCAGTTGCGCGCCATTCTGTGGGCCGAGCATAGCCGCGTCTACCCGCGCCGCCCGAAGCTTTGAGGAAGCTCTGAGTGGTCGTATGGCGCCAATCGCGCGGCCAATCGCGCGCCGCGCTGTGGCGCGGTTCACGGCGGCGATCATATCAAGCGCTCTCTGCTGGAGTCCAGCATCGCAGGCTCCAGCAGAGATTGAACCAGGGATCGAACCAACAGCACGCGCCCGGCCCGCACTGGCGCCGGAGCGACTTCACAGCGGCGTGAGGCTCGCCATACGCCACCGACAGGAGGACGCACAATGAGTCAGCACGACAACGACAATGGACGCTACATGCGCGCGGGTACCAAGGAGCGCAACCTGGGCCTGGAGCTGGTGCGCGTGACCGAAGCCGCCGCCTACGCCGCCTCGCGCTTCATGGGACGCGGCGACAAGATCGCCGTTGACCAGGCGGCGGTAGACGCGATGCGCAGCGCGGTGGATGGCGTGGACATGCACGGCGTGGTGGTCATCGGCGAGGGCGAGAAGGACGAGGCGCCGATGCTCTACGTCGGCGAAGAGATCGGCAATGGCCTGCCGCCAGAGGTAGATGTGGCGGTGGACCCGGTGGATGGCACGCGACTGACGGCGCTGGGCCTGCCGGGCGCCATCGCGGTGGTGGCCACCGCCGACCGTGGCGCAATGTTCCAGGCGCCTCCCGGCGTCTACTACATGGAGAAGCTGGCGGTCTCGCGCGCCTCGGCGGATGTGATCAACCTGGATGCGCCGATCGCCGAGAATCTGGCCGCTGTCGCCAAGTCGCGCGATACGCGCATCCAGGATCTGACCGTCACCGTGCTCGACCGCCCGCGCCACGCCGACATCATCGCGCAGGTGCGCGCGGCTGGCGCGCGCATCCAGCTCATCATGGATGGCGATGTGGCGGCGGCGATCCACGCGGCGATGGAGCAGTACGACGCCACCGATGTCTACATCGGCACGGGCGGCGCGCCCGAGGCGGTGCTGGCGGCGGCGGCGCTCAAGTGCGTCGGCGGGCAGATGCTCTGCCGCATCTGGCCGCGCACCGACGACGAGCGCGACAAACTGCAATCCGATGGCGTGGACCTCAAGCGCATCTACACGGTGGATGATCTGGTGCGCGGCGAGAATGTCTCCTTCGCCGCTACTGGCATCACAACTGGCGATCTGCTACGCGGTGTGCGCTTCGCTCCCGATGGCGCGCGCACGCACTCGGTGATGATGCGCGCCAAGACCGGCACCATCCGCTACATCGAGGCCATCCACAACTGGAAGCGCGTGTAGCGACGGGCTGGCGATTGAAATCGCGCCTGGGAGGCGGCGTGCGCGCCGCCGCGAAACCCGCCTGCGCGGGTTGGGTCCGGCAGTCCACGCAGGCGCGGCTTCAACCGCCAGTCGATGCTGATCGTTCATGGGGATTGCATGTTCTGGCTGCGACCTGACCTTGACCGCGCGGCGCTGGGAGCCGCGGGCTGGCTCGACACCGCGATCTTTGATATTGATGGCGTGCTGCTCGATACCAGCGGCTCCTTCCGCCGCTCAGTGATCGCCGCGACCGAGGCGCTGGTGCGCGTGGCGAACGGGCTGGCCGACGCGCCCGATCCGCTGGTGACGTTCGACGACGTGGCGCGCTTCAAGCTGGCGGGTGGCTTCAATGATGATTGGAATCTGACACAGGCGCTGGCCGCGCTGTGGACGGCGCGCCTGCGCGAGTGGCGCGGCGCCCCGCAGGCCGAGCGCTCGCTGAGCGAGTGGGCCGAAGACGCGACGGCGGCCACCCGCGCCGGGCGCGGCGGCCTCGACTGGCTGCGCGGCGTCGTCCCCGCCAGCGCTATCCCCGCCTGGGAGGATGCCCGCTGGACGCACGACGAGTTCTACCTGGGCGCGGCGATGCTGCGCGAGGCGTTTGGGCGCGTGCCGCGCTACACGCCCGCCGCGCCGGGGGTGCGCCAGACGGAGCGCTCGCTGCTGGCGCCAGAGACGCTGACCGAGCTGGCGGCGCTGAGCCTGAGCAAGTATGGCATCATCACCGGCAGAGACAGCCCCTATGTGGAGTGGGCGCTCGAGGTGATCGCTCCGGAGGGCGCGGTGGCGCGCACCGGACCGTACGGACCGCACGGACCGCACGCGCGCCCGCCGTTTGGGGTGATCGTCCCTGGCTCGCTCTACGCCAAGCCCGATCCCGAGGCGCTGGCGCATGCGCTGGCCGTGCTCGAAGCCCGCGCCGCCGTCTATGTGGGCGATACCGCCGACGATCTCGATCTCGTGCTGCGCTATCGCGCCGAGCGGCTGGCGCAGGCGCCCGATCTGCCGCCGACGCTGGCCGTTAGTGTGGCCAGCGAGCCTGCCGCTGAGACTTTTCGCCAGCGCGGGGCCGACATCATCCTCACGCGGGTGAGCGAGCTGCCAGCGGCACTGGTGGCCCTGCGTCAGCGGCTGGGCGGCTGACGAGCGCCTCGCCATCTCTTCCGGCGCTCACTCGGGCAGGGAGAACAGCTCCACGAACTTACCGTGGCAGCGCGCGTGATGGCTCCTCAGCCGTCGTTTGCGCGCCAGCATCCTCTGCGCCATCATGTACATCGCGCAGCGGATTGAGCCAGCCGCCGAAGCCGTAGCGCTGGGCGCCGAGCAGCTCCCAGGCGCGGGTGAGGCCGAGGAAGACGATGCCCAGCATGATGAACACCAGCGCATAGAGATAGCCCGGCTGCGTCGGATGGTTGAGGATGCCAATGCCATTCGACAGCTCCAGCCCATAGAGCGCCAGGCTGGCGCAGACTAGCACGCCGCGCCGCAGCAGGCTTGCCCAGCCCTTGCGCACTTTGAACAGCGACCAGACTGGGGAGATCGTCATCAGCAGCGAGACAATGCTGAAGGGGATCACGAACAGGCCAAACGCTACCTGGGGGATCAATGCAGCCAGCGAGATGAAGAAGACATTGACCAGTGCGGTGAAGGCGCTGCCCGCGACCGCCTGACGCTCGACCGGCGCATGACGGGTCACGATCTGCTCGGGCGCCAGCGAGACGGCCACAAACAGCAGCCCGACCAGCGCGGCGCCCGCGCCAGCGCTGGCGGTGAAGAATGTCAGGAAGGCTGAGGGTACCATACCTGTACTCCTTCTTCCACGCTGACGCTCACAAGAGCGCCATGCTCCGAGGGGATGCGAGGAGATGCGCGCCTCCATTGTAGGCCGCTGATCGCGGCGATCACAAGGCGCCAGCGGTCGGCCGGCCCAGCGCCACCACAGAGAGGATGACCGGGATGTGTCGCAGCATCAAGCCGCTCTTCAACTTCGAGCCACCCGCGACCGACGACGAGGTGTACGCCGCCGCGCTCCAGTATGTGCGCAAGATCAGCGGCTACACCCGACCCTCCAAAGCCAATGAAGCCGCGTTCACCGCCGCCGTGGACGAGATCGCCGCCGCCTCGCGTCGCCTGCTGGCCGCGCTGGAGACGAGCGCGCCGCACAAAGATCGCGCCGAGGAGGCCGCCAGGGCGCACGCGCGATCCGCCCAGCGCTTCCCGCACGCGGCTGCGCACACGCACGCAGCATCCGCCGCATCGCCGGAATAGGCGCCGAGCGGCGGAATAGTCGCCGTGATCGGCCTCGCTCGCATATGGAGACATGTCGAAGGGAGTGAGCAGCATGGGAACGGTAGGAACGGGCTTCTCGATGTCGCTGGATGGCTTCGTCGCGCGGCCCAATGGCGAAGTTGGCCCGCTCTTCGACTGGTATTCCGAAGGCGAGACGCCACTTGAAGTGGTGATTGGCGACCAGCCGATGGCTGTCACTCAGGATGCGGGCGAGATTCTCCGGCAGGCCAGTCAGGTGACCGGCGCGCTGGTGACGGGGCGCAAGCTCTTCGATCAAACACATGGCTGGGGCGGCAAGCATCCGCTGGATGTGCCGATCGTGGTCGTCACCCACTCGATTCCCCAGGGATGGGAGAAACCGCCCTACACCTTCGTCACCGATGGCGTGGCCGCTGCCATCGCCAGAGCCAGAGAGATCGCGGGCGAGAAGAGCGTCGCCGTCGCGTCGGCCAGCATCACGCAGCAGTGCCTGAACGCCGGTCTGCTCGATGAGATTCACATTGACCTGATCCCCGTGCTGCTGGGGCACGGCATCCGGCTCTTCGACCAGCTCAACGCCGAGCATCGCCTGGAACTCATCGCCGCAAAGCCAATGCGCAACGTCACGCACCTGACCTATCGTGTCGTCAGGTAAGGTCCACGAGCAACATGGGAGGAGCAGCATATGCGCAAGATCGTAGTATCCGAGTTTATCTCGCTGGATGGCGTTGTGCAGGCGCCGGGGGGCGCGCAGGAAGATACCGAAGGCGGCTTCACACAGGGCGGGTGGACGCATCCGTACTGGGACGACGGGATCGGCGCACACTTCGGTCGGATGCTGAGCGAGGGCGACACCCTGCTGCTGGGCCGCAAAACGTGGCAGATCCACGGCGGCGCGTTCGAGCCGATGGCCGATGATGATCCGAACTCCATCGGCTTCAACTCTATGCCCAAGTATGTCGTCTCGACCACCCTGCCCGACGCCTCGGCGTGGCGCCGTTCGACCCTCATCAAGGACAATGTGGTCGAGCTGGTACGCGCCTTGAAGGAGCAGCCGGGCAAGAACATCCTGATGGATGGCAGCAGTGTACTGATCCACACCCTGGCGCAGAACGACCTGATTGACGAATATAGCCTGCTCGTCTATCCGCTCGTCCTGGGCAGCGGCAAGCGGCTGTTTCCCGAGGGTCTGCGGTCGAACTTGCGGCTGGTCGAGACGCAAGCGTTCCCCAGTGGGGTCGTGTTGCTGCGCTACACCGTCGAGCGGCCCGCATCGGAGGACGCAGGCGAGGGTTAGGACCTGTTTTCAAATCTCGCAGGGCGTCAGCTACGCCATTCAAGAAGTACGTGTTCGAGGGCGAGTTCTGGTGTCGGCGCCACCGGAGCTCCCCGTGCCTGGAACGAGCATGAAAAGGCCATAGAGTGGGGCTAAGCGGTACACCATGAGCAGCATCACGCTCTTGACGGCGCCTGGTTGACTCTGGGCGTGTCCAACTTCAGCAACGGCGCTGGACTGCAGGTGTGACAGCCTTATGCGCGCGCCGCCTCGATCAAGGAGAACGGCGGCTGCACCGGAATGATCTGACGCAGCTCGAAGCCCGCGGCGCGAAGCAGCGCCCGGTACTCGGCGTCGGTGCGTTCCTTCCCGCCGGTCGCCACCAACATATTCACATCCGACTCCAGGACCAGCAGGGACGGGGCGCCGCCACTCAGGATCACGCGCTCCACCAGCAACACTTTGCCCTGCGGCTGCATGGCCTGCTGGCAGCGCGTCAGCAGGGCGAGAGCATGCGCGTCATCCCAATCATGGATTACCCGCGAGAGCAGGTACGTCTCCGCATGAGCTGGCACGGCCGTGAAGGCATCTCCCTCGATAATCTCGCAGCGGTCGGCGACCCCCGCGGCTTCGAGCAGCGGGTGGGCTCCTTGCACCACATGCGGCAGGTCAAAGAGCACGGCGTGGAGGGTCGGATGCGCCTGCAGGATGGACGCCAGCATTTGCCCGTGTCCGCCGCCAACATCGACGAGCCGCGCTGAGGCGGAAAAATCATAGGCCGCGGCGACTGTCGGGGCCACACTGGCGGTCCAGTCGCTCATCGTCTGATCGAAGAGCGACGCCGTCTCAGGGTGATCTGCACGATAGTCCCAACTGGAGCGGCCGAAGATGTGCTGATAGGCGGACTGGCCCGTTTCCACGCTGTCAAGCAACGCGCCCCAGACCTGCCAGGTCGGCTCTCCACCGAAATAGAGCGCGGTCGTGCGCAGGGAGCCGGGGACACCAGTCTGCAGATACGTCCCCAGCGGGGTCAGCGCAAAGGCGTGGGCCTCCCCTTCACTCAAGAGTTGCACGCCGGTTAGCAGGCGGAGGACACGATAGAGCGAGGGAGCGTGTGTCCCGGTTACCTGGGCCAACTCCTCGCTGGTGCGCGGGCCGTCCTTCAAAAGGTCCGCGATCCCAAGCTTGGCGGCGACGTAGATACACTTGGTCACCTGGTAGCCCTGGATGAGTTCTTGCAGGGCAAGCTGGGGGGGAGCGTCGTTCGTCTGCGCCATGTTCCTCCTCGTTGCTTCCACCTCGTGTTTGGAGAGGCTGACCTCCAGAGAACAACTCGAGGCGCCTCGTCCATTCTATAACCATGGGAGGATACCTTCTATGCTAGGACGGCGCAGGAGGCAAGGTCGCTCGCGGCGCCCCTGCGCGTCTCTGCGGCGAGTAAGGCCCCTGCTCTACCTGCCGCGCCTGCTATGCTTGTGGCGTCTGTCCTGGCCCAAAGATGAAATACTCGGACTCCGCCCCAACCAGCAGCGCCTTGCCATTCGGCGACCACTGAAGCGAGGCGAGATTGCCATAGGCGGTTGATGCATTGCCCGCCTGGAGCGTGGCCAGCGTCTTTCCCGAGGCGCAATCAACGATGAGGACCGTCACGTCCGCGCTGATCTGGCGCGCTCCGCCATCGGCGATCGCCGCCAGCAGCTTGCCATCGGGACTCCAGGTGAACGAGCTGGAGGTGAAGGTATAGGGATGAGTTCCCTGCTGCGGGCTGAGCATGGCGTCCATTGCGGCGTCACGGATAGGCAGCAAGGGAAGACTCGCTGCGCCTCCCTGCTGCAATTGGGCCGCGGAAGGAATAGGTTGCTTGCTCGGTTGCGCGCGCCAGGCATACGAGGCGCTGAGCAGATAGGTTCCATCGGGTGACCAGGCCAGGAAATCTGACCCCGTGAGGAACACAGCGGCGGACTGTGGGTGTTGCGGGTCGCCAGTGTCCGCCTGGACATCCATTCCCTGCCACACGGTAAAGCTCATCCCGCCATCGGGGACGCCAACCGGGCCAAGCTGGGCGCGTGTGGGCGGATTGGTGGTCGTCAGGCCGCCAGAGCCTGCTAACGAGCCGTCCGGCCGCCAGCTATAGCTGAGTGACGCGGGCTCGAGTTGCGCCACCGTCCCTCCCTGGATGGCGGGACCCAGCGCACTGGACGCAACGACAGGCGCCCCGGTCTTCAGGTTCCACTCGGCGACGTAGGGGAGTTGTTGGGAGAGCTTCACGCCGAAGGCGCGAGCGCCTCCATCGCTGGCGCCGGCGCTGGCCCCTGCAATGGAGCCAACATAGACCCCGCTCACGGAGATGCGCGGCGCGGCGGGTGGGCCGGTGTAGGCGAACGAAAACGTCAACGCGACGCTAGCGCTATCTGGCGACCAGGAGACGCCAGTATAGGAGATGCCGGGCTGAAACAACACGCCTGGCGCGCCTGTGGCATCGGGGCCAATATTCGGAGCGCCAGCCCGGGGCGCCTGGAGATGGAAGGCATTCAGGACCGTCGCATCGGGCTGGAGCGAGGCGAGGCGATGACCATCCTTCGCGCTCACGATCGCCACCACGGCGGGATAGTAGGCGCTGGAATTGGATTCCGCGCACCCGCCACGCGCGCCGATGATCGCGACCTTCGCGCTATCTGGCGACCACGCGGCGGATGCGACGCAAGCCATACCGTAGGCCGCTGGGTCGAGCGCCAATGGGGCGGTCGCCAACGGGGTGGTCGCCGTGGCCGCCGTCTGCGCGCCTGTCGGCTGCGGCCTGGAGAGCGCCAGTCGGGCGACGACTGCGGTGACCAGCGCCAGCAGCGCCACCGCGCCTAGTATGGGAACGAGCAAGCGCCGCGCAGGCTGTCGTGGTGGAGAAGTCGAGGGCGTAGTTGGCGCCATGCGCGCCGATCCTGTATCGAAGCTCACAGGCGTCCTCCTCCCGTACCTGCCACCGTCACGTTCCGTGGGTGATCGCTGCGCCACAAGAACTACGCATCAACCAGCGCGCATCTAACAGGAGGAGCGAGGCGCCTGCCAGCGTGCGGCGCTTGGCTGGCGTTGTGAGGTGGCCCCTTTGTCAGGGCACAGAAGTGGGCGGATTAAGACAAGCATTCCTGGCTGCTCATCCGACGCCGGACGCGCGGGTCTGGATCGGTCTTCGTGAGGTGATACAACGCTGCGCTGCGATCGTGCTGTGCTCCTTCCGCTGGCCCCACTCGCTCCGCCTTGACGCCCGCTCGCAGCCTATTTGCCGATCACCCTTCCTTGCTCTTCCTGGCCCCTCACACCTTCTGCCCGTCCGCTTAGACCGACGCGCTCGCGCTACGGTTTGCGCCCGTAGGCGACGTAGACATTCTGCGGCAGGGAGCGCTGGTCGAGTTCCTGGCGCGCCTGCGCGAGCGCCGCATCATAGGCAGCCTCGCTGGCGATGCCTGCCTTCGTCAGCGGGCCGCGCACGGCGGTCAGCGCCGAGAGGTAGTCCACCACCATCATCGCGCCGAGCCGCCCGCCCGGCTTGCCGACGGGAATCGTCAGCGGGCGGGCGGTCACGTCGGCGGCGCCCGCGGCGGTCAGCAGCGGGCCAATCTGGCTGGCGACGGCGAAGTCTATGCCGCGCTTGCTCACCAGCAATTTGCCCCAGTCAGCGAGTTGGTTGAGGGCAGGAGCGCCATAGGGCGGCTCCGTCTCGATCAGTTCGATCCAGCCGCCGGGCCGCGTCACTCGCATCAACTCGGCGACGACCCCTGGCCAGCGATTGGCCGGAATGCCCATGATGAGATAGCGCTGGTGGACGAAGTCGAAGCTGCGGTCAGCGAAGGGCAGCCGCTCCAGCACATTGCCCTGCACAAAGGTGTAGTTGTCGGCGCTGAAGCCCGGCGCCGCTTGCTCGCTGACCGGAGGCGGCGCGATGTCCACGCCGATCACATTGGCGCTGGGGAACTGCGTCGCCAGCTCCATCGCCCAGCGGCCCGTGCCGCAGCCAACATCGAGGATGTCGCGCGGCTTGCCGATCGGGGCGAGGTAGTTGCCGCGCATGAACGAGCGCAGCATGTGATGCTGGAAGTCCAGCCGGTTCGTCTCATCCAGATCTTTGGGCAGCATGTACGGAACGCCTGCCACGAAGCGCCGACCGCCCATCATGTCGTCGCTGGAAGGTGCGGGAGCAGGCGCCACGGCGGCTTTTGGCTTGCGCCGCCAGAACATCAGCCACGACATCGCCTACAATCCTTTCGCGCTGCCTGCTCGGCCGCCTGCTCGGCGTATGCTGTCCTACTGGATCGCTCCCACACTCGCGGATCAGTCCATCGCGCTCAGGGCGCGGGATGCTGGTGAAAGCCGAGCGCCAGCGCGAGCGGGATGAGGGTTACGATCGCTGAGCCAATCAGAAAGATCATCGTAATCCAGGCTTCCGCCTGCTCGCCCGTGCGCTGGTGGGCGCGCACCCCTTGCAGCGTGCGTACCGCCGAGACGAAATAGACGATCACGACGATCGCCAGCCCGCCGCCCGCCGTCGCCATCTCGGTGCGCTGGAGCATATCTATGCCATAGGGCATGGCGAAGAGCCGCCCGATCACGCTCAACTCCCAGAAGAGCGCGGATAGCGCCACCAGAATGACGCCCGGAAGCAGCCCCTCCGCCGCAGCGCGCGCCATCCGGCGAACCGGGCCGTAGGGTACGACGTCATCTGGCCCTCCGCCGAAGTAATCGTTCTGGCTGAGATTTCTGGAGAGAACCGAATGCGGCTCGCGCATGGCGCATACTCTTTCTGCTTGCGATCAGGTTCGCCGGGTCGGCGCGCATTATGACCCCGATGACCCCGTCGAGAGGCTCGCCTTGAAGAAAGCGACGACGCGAGCGATGTAGGCGCTTCCGGCGACATGGAAGGCCTGCGCGTGTGTCGCCTTCGGGACGCTCCACGTCTGCACATGCGCGTTGTGCGCCTGCTGGGCCGCCTGCGCCAGGATCGTCATGTTGTCGGGCGGCACGTAGGTATCGTCCGCGCCATGAATGAAGAGGATCGGGCGGGGGGCGATGCGCGCTACGACCGACTCGGGCCGAACCGCATAGAAGTCTATGCCATACATCACGTTCGCCGCCTGCAAGATGCCCGGCGTGAAGGCGTGTGGCAGGTGCGAGCGGGCGGGAATCTCGCGCTCCAGAATCGGGATGACGTCGGCGTAGGCGCTATCGGAGACGACGGCCTGGATGGCTGGCTCTTGCGCCGCCGCCAGCAGCAGCGTCGCCGCGCCCATCGAGACGCCCCAGCCGCCAATCGCCTTGGGTCGCCCCAGGTCAGGATAGGGCATTGGACCGCTCTTCAGAAAGTCCACCGCGCCCAGCACATCGCGCTGCTCATAGTAGCCGAGGCTGGTCGGCGCCGAGGTAGATTCACCCGACCCGCGCAGATCGAAGGCCAGCACCGCGAACCCGTTCTTGGCCAGCGCGTCGCTCAGGTCGAGCAGCCCCATGCCGGGATCGGTGCGGTTGGCGCGAATGCCGTGAACGACGATGATCGTCTCCTGATTGGAGAGCTTTCCCTTCCCGGCGACGCCCGGAATGAACCAACCGCGTAGCTCCAGATGGTCGGTGCGGCTGGGGAAGACGACGTCTTTGTAGGCCAGACCGGCGTCGGCGGGTGTGCCTTTGAGCGGCGTCTGGGGCGCGTAGATCAGCTGCGACGCGGCGTAGATCGAGAGGCCCGCGTAGGCGCCCGAGCCGAGCACCGAGAAGATCAGCAGCGCCGAGATGAGCCAGAACGCCAGCAGGCCCAGCGGCCCGGCCTGGCGCGGCTTCTTCACCATCTCCCAGAAGTAGGGAGCTGGGCCAGCCGTGCGCCCCTGCCCCTGCGCTTGCTGGCGCAGCCGCTCGACCTCGCTGACGGCGCCCGGTGTATACGACCCCGCGTGGTCCCCTGACATCGTGGCGCCCACATGCGCCAATGAGGCGGGGGCGCGGTTGGCGTCATACGACTCGAGATAGGCGAGCTCGCCGCTGTTACCATGCTCCGCCTCGACTGGTGGCTGGTCAGGCTCATAGCCGGGCGTGCGCGAGGCCCACAGCGCCGACCGCACGCTGGTGGCGCGGTAGTCGGTCTTCAGACGCCCAGAGTCCATCTCAGGCGGTTGATAGCGCGGCGTCTCCGAATCGCCCGGCCCATAGGTCGTCCCGTAGCCAGACGGCCCATAGCCGGATGGTCCGTTGCCAGACGGCCCATAGCGCGGTGTGGTGGGCGGGGCTGGCTCAATCGGCGGCGCCTCACCGGGGCGCGGCGCCTGGCCGAGCCATTCTGGCTGGTTCCAGCGCAGGTCAGCCGAGGCGCCCGCGCGGTTGGCGCCCGCGTCGGGCTGAGGCGCTGGCCCGCGATTGGGCCGCCGCATATCGGTCTCATCGGGCGGGCGCTGCTGGTCGCGCATCCACGTTCCCGGCTCGGTCCAGCGCAGCCGCTTGGCCGCTGATGCGTCGGCATGCTCTTCCAGATCATAGAGATCAGGCGGGTTGTTGCGTCTGCCGCGTGGCCCCGCGCCCGATCCACCAGCGTCATTGTCTCCGTTGGAGCCACCGGAGCCGCCGGGGCGACGCCTGAAGGCGGGAACGGAGGTCAGGCGCCGCAGCGGCTCATCTAGCTGGAACATATCGCGGATGGTGCGCGCCTTGCGCGCGCCCGGCTTGCCTTTGGGGCGCTGCTGATCGTCAGACCAGGAATTGCGGTTGTCGTCCGGTGGATTTCGCATGCGCGCCTGTCTCTCTCACAGCCAGCAACACACTTCTATTGCGCTGTGAGATACAACGCACTGTCAAACAGGCTGTTACTATCGGGGGGACTAACGGGCCGCTGCCCCTGGCCAGCGTTGGCTCGCGTTGGCTCGCGTTGGCTCGCGTTGGCTCGCGTTGGCTCAGGCGCGCAGCGCGGCGTAGACCCGCTCGGCGCGCTCGATCAGCGAGCGCAGCGTCTCTGGCCCGATGGCCTGGTCGGCATCGGAGAGCGACTGCTCTGGATGTGGGTGCATCTCGACCAGCAGTCCATCGGCTCCGGCGGCCACGCCGGCCACACCCATCGTCTCCACCAGATCGCCACGCCCGACGGCATGGCTGGGATCAACCAGCACTGGCAAGTGGGTGAGCTGTCCCAGCAGCGGCACGCAACTCAGGTCGAGCAGGTTGCGCGTGGAGGGATCGAAGCTGCGCACGCCACGCTCACACAGCATCACTTGTGTGTTGCCCTCCGCCAGAATGTACTCCGCCGCCAGCAGCCACTCCTCGATGGTGGCGGCGAATCCGCGCTTGAGCAGGATGGGTCGCTGGGTGCGGCCAGCGGCGCGCAGCAGCGGGAAGTTCTGCATGTTGCGGCTGCCGATCTGTAGCACGTCGGCCACCTCGGCCACCGGGCCGACCAGCGCTGGCTCCATCACCTCGGTGACGATAGGCAGGCCGCTCTCGGCGCGGGCGCGGGCCAGCAGCGGCAGGCCATCCAGCCCCAGCCCCTGAAAGCTGTAGGGCGATGTGCGCGGCTTGAAGACGCCGCCTCGTAGCAGTTGCGCGCCCGCTGCCCGCGCGGCCAGCGCCGCCTCGATGATCTGCGCCTCGCCCTCGACCGAGCACGGCCCGGCGATCACCACTGGACGACCCGCGCCGATCCGCGCCTCGCCCACGCGCACGACGGTCTTCTCCGGATAGGCGGCGCGGCTCGCCAGTCGGTACGGCGCAGACGGCGTGGGGACGTCATCCGGTCGGCTCGATGCGGTGAGCCGCGAGCGTTCGTCGGGGGAGGAGCCATCGCGTGTGACGGTGATCATTGCCAGCCTCTCAGTCCTGGGCATCCGCAGCGCGCCGTGGGCGGCTGGGCGCTATCAATAGCTTACCGCGCGGAGGCGCTCAGAGGCTCGCCGGAGGAGGAGCATGAGCGCGCTCGTTGGTGTTCGGACATCTCGCGACCAACAAAAAAGCAGAGGAGTGATCTCCTCTGCTTACCCTCCGGCTCAAGAGCCGCCTTCGCCGATGTGTTCTTACCAGGCGGAAGCGACCCATCCGTTAGCCGGAGGGCAGCGCCACCAGTAATAATACGAAGCCGCGATCTGGGCCACGTCATTTTCGGCGATCAAGGGTTGTGTGCTCATGTTGGGACAGAGTATACCGGCTGCGTTCCGAGCATGTCAACCCTCAATTTGGCGAATTGGCGCGGCTCTCGGCCTTGTAAGGCCCGGAGTACGCGGGTAGCGGCTTTCAAGCCCCATCGCGCCTGACGCGGAGGCGGCCTATCGGGCAGCTACGCCCCTCCTCGCGCCGTGCGTCGGCCATTGGGGCTGCGCATCCCACTATTTGCCGATGCAGAACTGGGCGAAGATCTGGTCGAGCAGATCGGCGGTGGCGGTCTCGCCGGTGATCTCGCCGAGCGCCTCCAGCGCGTCGCGCAGATCAATCGCCACGAAGTCGAGTGGGTCGCGCTGGGCGAGTGTCTGCCGTGCGGCGGCCAGGCTCTCGCCCGCGCGGCGCAGCGCGTCGGCATGACGGGCGCTGGCGACCAGTGGATCGGCCATCTGCGCCTCGCCGCTCAGCGCCAGCCGCGAGATGCTCTCCTCCAGCGGCGCCACGCCCTCGCGTGTGAGGGTGGAGAGGTGGACGAGCGGTGCGCCCGGCCAGAGCGCCCGCGCCTCCTCCTCGCGCAGCGCTGGCGCCAGATCAGCCTTGTTGAGCGCCAGCAGCAGCGGCGCGCGCGCGGCCCCATCTCCTCCGGCGGGCGCGGCGCCTGATTCATCCGCAGCGTCCAGCTCCAGCGCGGCGCGCAGCTCGGCGGCGGCGGCGTGATCGCGTGGCGTCAGCGGCTCCGAGGCGTCGAGCATAAAGACCAGCAGGTCGGCCTCGCGCGCCGCGCCGCGCGAGCGAGCCACGCCCAGCCGCTCCACCGGGTCATCCGTGGCGGTCAGCCCGGCGGTATCCACCAGCCGCAGCGCCAGATCGCCCAGCCGCGCGCCCTCCTCGATGGTGTCGCGGGTGGTTCCGGCGATCGGCGTGACGATGGCGCGCTCGACGCCCAGCAGCGTATTGAGCAGGCTCGACTTGCCCACGTTGGGTCGCCCGACGATCACCACGCGCAGCCCCTCGCGCACGATGCGCCCGCGGTCGGCCCCCGCCAGCAGCGTCGCCACGCCGTCCGCGGCGTCGGCGATCAGCGCGGCCAGCTCGTCTGGATCGGGTGGCGGGACCTCCTCTTCGGGGAAGTCTATGCTGGCCTGGATGCGCGTCAGCGCGCCCAGCGCCGACACGCGAATGCGCTGGACATGGTCAGAGAGCGCGCCATCGAGCTGGCGTAGCGCCAGCCGTCGGCCCGCCTCGGAATCGGCGTTGACCAGATCCAGCACCGCCTCGGCCTGCGCCAGATCAATGCGGCCATTCAGGAAGGCGCGCTGCGTCATCTCGCCGGGCTGGGCCAGCCGCGCTCCCTCCGCCAGCGCCAGCCCCAGGATGCGCCGCAGGGTCAACGGCGAGCCATGCCCCTGCGCCTCCACGACATCCTCGCGGGTGTAGGTGCGCGGCGCCCGCATGAAGACGGTCAGCGTCTCGTCAATCACCTCGCCGGTCGCAGGATCAACCATCGCGCCATAGGTCAGTTGGTGCGATGGCGGCGTCTCGCCCTCTGGCAGGCGCTGCGCGGGACGAAAGAGCGCCTGGCCAATCGCAAAGGCGCGCGGCCCGCTGATCCGGACAATGCCCACGCCTCCGACGCCCGGCGGTGTGGCGATGGCGGCGATGGTGTCGTCCGCCTCGCCCGCATGCGCGGTAGGATCAGTTGTCAGG
>JAICVT010000183.1 GCA_025935235.1 Ktedonobacterales bacterium
CCGGGCTGCATGCCGCGATTGGCATTCTGGCGGCGCTGCGCCACCGCGACCAGACAGGCGAGGGGCAGCAGGTGGAGCTGAGCCTGATGGCCTCCGCGCTCTCAGGGCTGGTCAACCATACCTCCGCCTATGTAGCGGGCGGCGTCATCCCGATGCGCATGGGCAACGCGCACCCCAGCCTGTTCCCCTATGAGCCGCTGCCGACCGCCGACAAAGACCTCATCATCATCGCGGGCAACAACGGGCAGTTCCGCCAGCTCTGCGCTGTCCTCGACCTGCCGGACCTGCCGAATGATCCCCGCTTCACCAACAACGACGACCGCACGCGCAACCGTGAGCAACTCCGCCCGCTGCTGGTCGAGCGGCTGCGGACGAAGAGCGCCGATGAGTGGTTCCATGCGTTGAGCGCGGCGGGCGTCTCGTGCGGCCCGATCAACGATGTCGCGGGCGGCGTCAACTTCGCGCGTGAGGTGGGGCTGGAGCCGGTCGTGGAGGTGGGCGCTGGCGCGGGCGCTATTCCGATGATTCGCAATCCGATCACCTTCTCGGCGACTCCGGCGCGCTATGAGCTGCCGCCGCCAGCGCTTGGTCAGGATAACGACAGTGTCCGCGACTGGCTCAGCCGCCCGCGCGGGCCCGAAGGGTCCGGCCCGCTGAGCGCCACGCTCGCCGATGCTCCATCGCGGTAATGCTGAACGACAGGAGAGATCAGGAGAGAGCAGGAGAGGCAGACACATGAGCGACGAGCGCACGGACGAGCAGCGACCACCAGAGTATCCCACCGGGATTGGTCTCTCCGAGGGCGAACGCATCCAGCTGCTGGGGCATGACCTGGCGAGCGACCTGCTCGGCAAGGTGGGCTTTGGTGAGCTGGCGCTCTGGCTCGCGACACAGCGGCGACCGACACCGCAACAGACGCGCGTCTTCGAGGCTGTGCTCGTCGCGCTGGCCGACCACGGCTTCACGCCGACCGCGATCGCCGCTCGCCTGACGTTCTATAGCGCGCCAGATGCGCTCCAGGGAGCGATCGCCGCAGGCCTGCTGGGCGGCGGCTCGCGCTACCTCGGTGTCACCGAGGATACCGGTCGCTTTCTCGCGGCGGCGCTGGCCAGTGTCGAGGGCGACCTGCCACAGACCGATGACGAGTGGGATGCGCTCGCGCGGCGCGCCATCGTGGCGGAGCGGGCCACTGGACGGCTCATCCCCGGCCTGGGTCATCCGGTGCATAAGTCGGGCGATCCACGCACGCCAGTCATCATCGCCATCGCCGAGCAGGAGGGTTTGCGCGGGCCGCACCTGCGACTCTTCGAGGCCATCGGTCGCGTGCATGCCGACGTGCTGGGGCAGCGACTGCCGCTCAATGGCGCGGGTGTCTGCGGCGCCGCGCTGGCTGACCTCGGCCTGCCGCCCGAATTGCTGCGCGGCGTGGCGCTGCTGGCGCGCACAGCGGGCCTGCTCGGCCACATCGCCGAAGAGATGCGCACGCCCGTCGCGCCAGCCATCTACTACGCAGTTGATCGCAACGCGGTCTACCGGCCAGCCACCCAGACTACTGACCAGACTGACGCCGACGAAGAGTGAAGCCCAACGCAGCCTGCTATTGACCACGTTCGCTGAGCGCCCGCGATGCGCGCGGGCCGCGCCCGAGGGAGGGAATCATGGCCAACCTGGTCGCCGTCCTCGCGACGACACATCATCCGTTCTTCTACCGCGCCAGCACCGCGCCGCCAGAGAGCAGGCCCGACTTTGCGGATGAGTGGGTGCGCAAGGTGCTGGCCTATCGCGAGACGCTCACGCGGGCCAACCCCGATGTGCTGGTGATGGTCGGCTCTGACCACTTCCACCAGCTCTGGTACGACAACATGCCGCAGTTCCTGATCGGCAAAGCGCCCTACTACGACGCGAACTACTACAACGAGGAGCGCGAGTTCGGCCTGCCTCGCATGCGGCTCAAGGGGCACGAGGAGCTATCGGCGTACCTGCTGCGTCAGGGGCTGGATGCTGGCTTCGACTTCGCGTTCAGCAACGAGCTACGCGTTGACCACAGCATCACCTGTCCGATCATCACGACGCGACCGCAGGCCGATTTGCCGATCGTGCCGGTCTACACCAACATCTTCGCGCCTCCGCTGCCCCAGCCGCGGCGCTATGTCGCGCTTGGCCAGATGCTGCGCGATCTCGTCATTGCGTGGCCGAGCCACGAGCGCGTCGCGATCATTGGCACAGGGCATCTCTCGCTAGAGTTGGGTGGGCCGCGCCAGTTCGGCCCGCACGGGCCTGACCCGGAGTTCGACCGCCGCGCCGTTCAGTGGATCGCCAACGGCGATATTGATGGCGCGCTGGCGGGCGTCACGCTCGACAGCCTGTGGGAGCCAGGCAACGCCACGCACGGCTTCCTCGATTTCATGCTGATGATGGGCGCCGCGGGCGGGGTGAAGGCCGATTACGCCGACACGCTCGACCTCTTCCACACGATGGAAGCCTACTTCACCTGGTATCCGAAGGGAGTGAACGCATGAGCAAGTACCTCCTCAACAAGTTCCTCTTCACGGTGGACCGTGACCCTGAGCTGGTCGAGCGCTACCGCGCTGATCCGCGCGGCACGGTGATCTGGTGGGAGGCCGAGCGCGCCAATGTCGTCCTGAACCTGCCGACGCTCGAGCGTAGCACCTGGCTGGCATTCACGAATGAGGAGCGCGAGGCGCTGGCGACGCACGACTACGTCAAGCTGTTCGAGCTGGGCGCGCACCCGTTCCTGACCCTCACCCTCTGCATTGCCCTGTTCGAGCGCGACTATGCCGAGCCGCTGGCCTTCCAGAAGGAGTACGCGGTGAGATTGAAGCACTGGTCGCTGCCCTACCCGGACATCACCACCTGAACCACCTGAACCGCCTGAACGCTCTGACGCGGTCAGCCGAGCGCAGGCGGCAGTGCGAGCGCTGATGCAGCCCACGCATTGCCGCCTGTTTGGCTCACTCGCCCCCAGCGCTTCCGGTAGCAATCGCGCCCGCGCGCTCGTAATGCACGAAAATGATGCCAGTTGGCGAGACGGTACTCTCTGTCACCTTGAATGCCGCCGGGATGGTACCCTCGGCAAACAGGCGTTTTCCCTCACCCAACGTCAGTGGATGGATCATGAGCCAGAGCGCATCAACGACATCAGCCTTGAAGAGCGTCTGAAGGAGATTGCCGCTGCCATACACATGCAAATCCGGTCCTGGCTGGCGTTTGAGCGTGCGGACGTGTTCCGCGATGTCACCGCTGAGAAACACCGAGGGCTGCCAGTCGTGCGACGTCATGGTAGTCGAGGCGACATACTTGGTCGCGGCATTGATGCCCGGCCATCTGTCCGCATGGTGCGGCCAATAGGACGCCCATATGTCAAAGGTTTTGCGGCCTACTAACAGGTCAAATGGCAGGCGCAACTGCTTCTGCAAGAGAGCTTCTTGAACATCGTCATCATACGGAGCGGCCCACCCACCATAGGCGAACCCTCCACTGGGATCTTCCTCTGGGCCGCCGGGGGCCTGAATAACCCCATCGAGGGAGATGAATTCGATGGCAATCACTCTTCGCATGTCCGAGTTCCTCCACTATCTGGCGAGCGCTGAGAAGGCGTGGCTACGACAATAGGCCTTCACAGGCGCCGGGCGGCGCCTATCGTTTGCGTTCCGTGGCTCACTCCCTGGAACGGAAACGGCAGCAATCGGGCGCGGACAGTGGATCGGCCTCGATAGCGTACGAGGGGATGCGCCGCTCAACTCAGCTCGTCGCGGACAATGGCGGCGCCTTGGGCCATCGCCTGGAGCTTGGCGAAGGCGACCTCGCGTGGCAGATACTTCATGCCGCAGTCAGGCGCCGCGATCAGCCGCTCTGGCTCGATATAGCGCAGCGCCTCCCTCAGATGGGCGGCGATCTCCTCCGGGGTTTCCACCCGCAGGTCGCCCAGGTTCAGCGCGCCGAGCATGATCGTCTTGCCGGGCAGCGTCTTCAGCACAGAGAGGTCCAGGTTGGGCTGCGCCGCCTCGATCGAGATCTGCTGGACAACGCACTCATTCAGCTCGGAGAGGAAGGCATACTGTCCGGGCCGGTCGTGGACGATCGCGGCGTAGCCGAAGCACATATGCAGCGCGGTCGTGCCTTGCGCGCCTACGAGCGCGCGATTGATGACCTCCACGCCATAGGCGCGCGCCTTCTGTGGCCGGGCCTGCAAGTACGGCTCGTCAATCTGCACGACATCGGCTCCGGCTGCGAAGAGGTCCTTGATCTCCTCATTGATGGCGGCGGCCAACGCGAGCGCCAGCGTGCGATCATCGGGATAGTAGTCGTTCTGTGCCTGCTGCCCGACGGTGAAGGGGCCAGGCACGGTGATCTTGATGCGGCGATCCGTATTGCGGCGCAGGAACTCCAGGTCGCGCACTTCCACCGGGCGCGTGCGGCGGATCGGGCCGACGACGCGCGGGACGGGGTTGGGGTGGCCTGTGCGGTCAATGGCTGTGCCGGGGTGGTCGAGGTCGAGGCCCTCCAGCGCGGTGGCGAAGCGGTTGGAATAGCTCTCGCGGCGAATCTCGCCATCGGAGATGATGTCAATGCCCGCCCGCTCCATATCGCGGATGGCGACGATCGTGGCGTCGTCCTGCGCCTGCTCCAGCAACGGATCGGGGATGCGCCACAGCTCGCGCACACGCACACGCGGGGGAAGCCGGCTGAGCAGATTCTCGCGATCAATCAGCCACTCGGGCTGGGGATAGCTGCCGACGACCGTCGTGGGAATGATCTCAGCCACAGCATCGCTTCTTTCACTGGACGTGACATGTCGCCGTTAGCCTACAGCGCTACCCTGGTTCCCTCGCGGCGCCAGCGGACGCTGAGTCGAGGATAGCACATCTTCTCGTCAACGCAGCCGTCAACCAGCAAAGCAGAGCGAAGCGCCCGATGCGCAGTGACCGCTCTCCTGTCTGCCTTCTCGCGTAACTCCACAGAACTGCAATCCGTTCGCGCTGACATCTGCGGAAACGTAGAGTACAATCCCCTGTGGTCGCTATCGAGAAGAGGATAACAGAGAATAACGGAGAACAAAGCATGCTATAGTGCACCCCGTTTCTGTTGATTGATGGCGCCTGCGCCGAGGCGATGACCTTTTATCACGAGTGCCTCGGTGGCGAGCTAACGCTGACCAAGCTCGGCGATACGCCCATGAAAGACCAGTTCCCGACGGAGAAGCACGGCCGGATCATCAATGCCCACTTCAAGAGTGGCGAGATTGAATTCTCGGCGACCGACTGGATGGCCGCGCCTGAGTATGAGCCACACTTCGGCGACACCTTCGCCATCTTTGTGCTCGGTGGCGGCTATGAGGAACTGAAAGCGGTATGTGACAAACTGAGTCAGGGCGCTCAAGCAGACCGGTTTCAGGCGCTACACGACCTGCCGTTTGGCACGTACGAGCAGTTCTTTGATCGTTACGGTGTTCACTGGATTTTCAAGGGCGATGGCGTCACGCCTGCATGAGGTCGAACGAAGACAAGAAGGTGGCAAGCGGAGTATGCAAGCCAGTTCCTCACCACACGGCAAGTCTATTGCTGAGCAGATCGATGACATCGTCAAGGCGCCAGGTGACTGGCGGGGCGAGACGCTCGCACACCTGCGCGCGCTCATCAAGTCAGCCGATCCGGCCGTGGTCGAAGATGTGAAGTGGAAAAAGCCGTCGAGGCCCGAGGGAGTCCCGGTTTGGGGGCACGAAGGCATCATCTGCGTGGCCGATACGCTCAAGAGCGCCGTGCGATTGACCTTCCCCAAAGGCGCACAGCTGAAGGATCCAAAGAAGCTCTTCAATGCGCGCCTCGAGAGCAAGGCCGTTCGCGCCATCGACTTCCGTGAAGGCGACAGGGTCGATGAGACCGCGTTGCAGGCGCTCATTCGCGAGGCGGCGGGGCTGAACACGGTGAAAGGGCGCTAGCGATACGTTCTCGACATAGTAGCTTCGTTGCGAGGCCAACGCCAGCAGGGTACAAACAGCGTTAAATGGCATGCGTAAATTGATAGAACAGCGCCTCGAACTCGTCGTCTGAGACTTTGGCAATGTGAAGGTCGTCGGCGAGCGGCTGGGATGTAGCAGTGTCGCTGCGGAGTACGACCGGCGCATCTACCGCGTTATTCAATGGGTCAGATACTGGGTCAAACGCCCCGCTCACTGGTTCTGTGCGAACCGGCGAGCGGGGCGTTATCTCTGATCTATTCAGCGTTTGTGAGGGGAGCCGATGGTGAGATTTGAACTCACGACCTACGGTTTACGAAACCGTTGCTCTGCCACTGAGCTACATCGGCCTGCGTGCGTGGCGCCACATAAGTGTACGGCGCCACGCAAGGAACCGTCAACTGCCGATTCCGGCCCAGACGTAGCCGCGGCTGCCGGTTTGCAGCGGCGTGCGCGTGCCCGTCGCTATGTTATACAGCTCCAGGTGCAACGCGAAGTCAGGCGCGCCCATCTCTGTGATGTTCTCCATCAGCGCCACACCTGGCTGCGCGGTCCAGTTCATCCACTCCAGTCCCGCGGGCGCGGTGGTCAGCGCGCCATCGCTCAGCCGCTCGAAGACGACCGTGTTGGGTTTCGAGAAATCGCCGGCCTGAAACGACGTGACGACGTAACCCCCATCGGGCGAGAACGACGGCTGATTGAAGCCATTGCCCAGCGACTGCCCGGGAAAGAGACGCTGCGCGCCGGAGCCATCGCTATTGGCCACATAGAGCGGCGTATTGGCCTCGTCAGAGGTATCGGACATTGACTGCGTCGGCCCCGGCACATGATAGGCGATGCGGTCGCCATCCTGGGTGATGTCCCACGGGCCTGTCCACGTGCAGGGGGCATCGGTTCCCTGGCAGCCGCCTGTTCCCGCCAGCCCCAGCCGCACACTGCGCGTATCCGTCTCGCTGACCAGCGAGAAGCGATGCAGAAAGGCGCCACCCTCGCTCGCCGACGCATAGCCGCCGTAATACAGCGCGTCACCCCGCAGCTGGATGCCCGACGGCTCACCCGTCGCCGCCACCTGCGCCACCCAGGTCAGCTTCGTCACCACTTGCCGCGTCTGCTGGGGCAGCGAGACGAAAAACACGGTGACCGAGGCATCTGACGCCATCTCGCTCATGTAGAAGCTGGCGTCACTGGCCCAGCCGATGAAGCTCAGCCACTGCGTCGTCTGGCTGGCGTCGTTGGCCGGACTGCAGAAGCTGGTCGGCGTCACGGCCAGCGTGCCGACATCCACCAGCGCCAGGCAACTCTGTGTATCCGGCCCCTGCGGATTGGCGAGGTTGTTCCAGACCAGCAGCCGCAGCGCCATCGGCGAGAACGCCACCGGAGAGAGCTCTCGGCCCGCTGGCGCAGCCACCCGGCGCGCGGCGCAGCCCCGCACGATGTACAGCGCGCCCACCTTGTCCACATACGCATAGAACACGCTGGAGCCAGGCGGATTGGCGCAGACGAACGGAGCGGGCGTGCTGGTAGCCGCAGCGACCGCCATCGTGGATGGGCTGGGCGAGGCGGCGTCGTGCGGCGTGAAGCTGATCGCGCAGCCCGCCAGCAGACTCGCCAGCAAACTCGCGAACATAACGAGCAGCGCGGGCTTGGGCGCCGCGCCGCATAGGGCGGCGCGCGATCCAGATCGCATACCTTCTCCTCGTCAGGCGTCTCATCCGGCGTCTCATCCGGCGTCTCATCCGGCGCATCGGGCCGCGGGCCAGGCATTGGCGAGGCGGCTGCTCGCCGCGCGTGTGCCGCCCAGTATAGCAGACGAAGCGCGCGAGCGGCGTGATCTCGCTCACAGGCCGCTGAGGCGTACTTTGCGCGTAATGGATGAGCGTGTGATTGGCGCGCATGATACGATAGCCTGCGACGGCGCGCGGCGCGACTCCATCTCCTCGAGCTCCGCAATCTCCGCTGTGGCGAAGTGGGAAGCAGGCAGTCCGATGATTCCAGGCGAATTGATCTCGCTAATCGCGCGCAGGCGGCTGGTCGCCGAGGTGCGCACCGATACGGCGATGCAGGCGCTGAGCGTGGTGGACGCGCTGGCGGCAGGGGGCATCGGCGTCTTCGAGATCGCGCTGACCATCCCCGGCGCGACCGAGCTGCTGAGCCACTATGCCACCCGCACCGACATTATCGTCGGCGTGGGCGCGGCGCTCGAGGCCCGCCAGGCGCTCGATGCGCTGGCCAGCGGCGCGCGCTTCGTCGCCTCGCCAATCTTCAGCCCGGAGATCGCGCAGGTCTGTCTGGAGAGAGGCGCCGCCTGTGTGCTAGGCGCGCTGACGCCAACCGAGATCATCAGCGCGCAGCGGGCGGGCGCCGAGATGGTGAAGCTGTTTCCGGTCGAGGCGATTGGCGGCCCAGCCTATGTGCGCTCGCTGCTGCGCCAGTTGACGCACATCAGCGTGCAGGTCTCAGGTGGGTTCGCCGTTGAGCACCTGGTCGAATACTTCGAGCTTCCCATCCGCTCCATCGCGCTGGGCGCCCTGCTGGCCCCGCCAACACTGGTGGATCGCGCGGCGTGGCAGGCGATCACCAATCGCGCGGCGGCGTTCGTCCAGTTCGCCAACAATCCGCACATCTATGGCGCGCAGTTCCTGGCGATGATGGGCGCCGCGCCAAGGCCGCAGCCGGTCGCGGCGCCAGCGACTCCGGTGGCGCCAGCGGCGGCTCCGCAGCCAGTGGCGCCAGAGAATCGCGCGGCGGCGAATGCGCCGACCATGCCCGTCCCGCCGAACGCGCTCCCCGCCGGCCAGCGGCTCGACGACGCGCCCGCGCTGATCCGCCCGCCCGCCGCCTGGCAGGAGCCAGCCGCCGCCGACTCGCCCAATTTCCGCCCGTGGGATTCGCG
>JAICVT010000460.1 GCA_025935235.1 Ktedonobacterales bacterium
AGACTCCTCACAGGTGTGCCTACTACCTCAGTAGGCTGTGTGACGACTCGCCGTCAGCGGTGAGGCGGCGTGATACGGATGCGACTGGTTCGTGAGCGCGTGTGAGTGCGTGCGAGTGCGTACGTATGATTCACCAGAAGGACTGTACTCGCGGGTCGCGAGTGGTTTTCTCTGGCAGCAACGATACTGGCCGCTCATCACATGCCCATCACACGCATCCATTGCGCATCACGCGCCGCTCACAACCGCTCACATTTGCGCAACGCCCTCACGCGACGCTCACACGGCGCCCGGGTGACAGTCACAGACCCCTTCAGACATCTCAAGCCAAAGGCGACTGGGCAAAGGGTTTCGAGACCGTGCTTCAGTTAGCGTGTTGGAGCTAGAGCCTGTTCTGCATATCAGGGTAGATGAATCAGTTGATGCAGCATCGAGCAGGTAGAGGCCGGGACGGTCAGCCCCGCCCTGGTTTCGGGCTGGCGCTCGTAGTCCCGCGCCAAACGACATAAGCGGGCCAGCCAGGCGAAACTGCGCTCGACTAGCCTGCAGTAGGGCAACAAGATAAAACAAGCGGGCGGGGAAATGATCTCTCCGAATCGCACGTGTAGACAGAATCGAGCCCGCCATCCAGCGTTGTGCTATAAAGCAGCGGCAGAGTGGCATACGTGAGCATGTATGCTACTCTGCTGCCCTGTCGCTCTCTGGCTTATTGTGGCGCGCGACGACGATGTCAGCCCAATCCCAGCGCGCGGGCCAGCGCCTCCAGGCGGGGGGTAACGGTCTCGCGCGCGCTCTGGGGCAGCGAGAGCAGTGGCTCCTGCAAGCCCAGCGCCTGCCACTCGCGCAGGCGGGCGGCGATCTCCTCTGCCGTGCCGATCAGCGCGGTAGCGTCGAGCAGGCGTGGGCTGACGGCGGCAATCCCGCCTTGCTGGCCCGACTCCCAGCCCTGCTTGACCGCCGCGACCTCGTCGGCGAAGCCGTGGCTGGCGAGCATGTCGGCGTAGAAGGTTCCCATGCGCCCGATGTAGAAGGCGATGGGGCCGCTGGCGCGGCGGATGGCGGCCGCGCGCTCGCTCTCATCCAGCAACACCTCGGTGGTGATGTAGGCGGCGATCGTCACCGACCCCGCTGGGCGGCCTGCGGCGGCGGAGCCTTCGTCGAGCAGGCGACGCATCGCAGGGAAGGCGTGCGCAGGCCAGTAGGCCGGCAGCACGCCATCGGCGATTTCGCCCGTCTGGCGGATGCTTTTCTCGGTGAGCGAGGCAATATAGATGGGGATGTGCGGGCGCGGCGGATGAAAGCGGATGGTGAAGCCGCGCTGCAGCTGGAAGACCTCGCCGTCATAGTTCAGCGGCTCGCGCGCGATGATGCGGTTGATGATCTCGGTATACTCGCGCAGGCGGCGCAGCGGCTTCGTGTACGACTGGCCGTGCCAGTGCTCGATCACCTGCGGGCCGGACGTTCCCAGCCCCAGCAGCATGCGTCCGTGCGAGCGCTCGTCCAGCGTGGCGGCAGTACTGGCGATCACGGCGGGCGAGCGCGAGAAGACATTGGCGACGCCCGCGCCCAGCTTGATGCGGCTGGTCTCGCGGGCGAGATCGGCTAGCGAGGTGAACAGCTCGTAGCCCCAGGCCTCGCCCAACCAGACGGAGTCGAAGCCGAGTTGATCCGCCGCGCGCACATGCTCGACAATCGCCGCCCAATCGCCGGGGAACACGGGGCTATCCGCGATCAGGCCGACCCGCAGCGGCGCGGGGTGGTTGTCTGTCTCTGACTCGCTCATCGCCGCACACTCCTCCGTATTTGCCAACGCCGAACGCTCACCAGCGCAGCATAGCCGCGCCGCGCCTGTCGCGTCAACCAGATGGAAATGGAGCCGCCGCAAACAGATTCCCCCTCTCCTTGCGAGAGAGGGGGAAGGACTGTGAGATTCTCTGGCTAGCGCGCGAAGATCTTGACCCGACGATAGGGGTCTTTGCCGAAGCTGCGCGAGACCAGATTGTAGCGATCAGCGACCTTGTGCTGCATGCGCCGCACGGCGGTCGTGGCGGGCGGCAGCTCTACCTGCGTCTGCCCGCTATTGAGCAGCCGCACGATGGCGTCCTCGGTGTCGCGCATCGCCTGCGTGGTGGGGTGTACGCGCCCGCCCGCGCGCGACGCTGGCCGTTCGAGCGTCGCCACCCGCTCGACGCGCTCAACACGCGCTGGTCGCTCGGCGCGCAGCGGTGTTGGGGCGGGCGCTGGCTGGCTGGCGCGCAGATCAAAGACGCGCGCCAGACACTGCTGCATCTGTGCAACCGTGTTGGACCGCAGGATGTAGACCGGCTTGCGCTCGCCCTCCTCCAGCATCTCGCGCCGCTGATCGTAAAAGGTCTTGACGGTCATCACGACATCGGCGGAGCGCTTGTCGCGGCTGATCTCGACGGGCGCCTGCAACTCGTGCGCCGCCTGCTCCAGTCGCTCGCGGCTGATGCCGAAGGGATAGATGCGCACGGGCGCGCGTCGTCCGGTGACGATGCCGCGCGGCTCGGCGTCCAGCCCAGCGGTTCCGGTCGGCTCCAGCGCCTCAGGCTCGTCGTCGGCCTCCTCCTGCCAGAACGGTTGCTCGTCTTCGACTGGCGCACGGCGTGGATCGTCGAGCTTGCGCCCGCGCCCCTGGCTCCCCTGGCCACGCGCGCCGCGCCCGCGCGCGGACCCGCTAAAGTCGAAGATCTCGCCACCGCCATTGCCGCCGTTCCAGGCCGCGGCGTCGGTCGGCCTCACGACCACCGTGCGCGTCGTCACATGGTCGCCATCGTCGCGGATGCGCAGCTCAGCGGTCAGCGTCTGACCGCGCAGCAGCTCATCCACCGCCGCCGCCACGTCGCGATGCACGATCACCTCGCGCCAGCTCTGCTGCTCGACGAGCACATCGAAGGTGGGGGGCGCTTTGCGCTCCAGCACCGTCTTCTGCGTCCCGCGCCGTCTGGCCTCCTCATCCCCCAGCGTCACTGCCTGGATGCCCCCCACCAGATCGGCCAGCGTCGGGTTTAAGAG
>JAICVT010000501.1 GCA_025935235.1 Ktedonobacterales bacterium
GTTGTCAATCTCGGCCTTGATCTGCTTGATGCGCGCCTGAATCGCAGGCTGCTCGCCCTTGCCCTCGACGATGGTCGTGTCGTCCTTGCGCGAGATGACGCGGCGCGCCTGGCCGAGATCCTCCAGCGTGGTGTTCTCGAGGCGGCGGCCCATCTCTTCGCTGATGACCTGGCCACCCGTCAGAATGGCGATGTCTTGCAGCATGGCCTTGCGGCGGTCGCCGAAGCCAGGAGCCTTGACGGCCAGCACATTGAGGATGCCGCGCAGCTTGTTGACCACCAGCGTCGCCAGCGCCTCGCCGTCCACGTCCTCCGCGATGATGACAATGTTGCGGTTGCCGATCTGCGTCAGCTTCTCCAGCACCGGCAGAATGTCGGCGACAGCGCTGATCTTCTTGTCGGTGATGAGCAGATAGGCATCGTCAACGACGGCCTCCATGCGCTCGGAGTTCGTGACGAAGTAGGCCGAGCTGTAGCCCTTGTCGAGTTGCATGCCCTCCACAAACTCCGTCTCGAAGTTGATGCCGCGGCTCTCCTCGACGGTGATGACACCATCGCGGCCCACACGCTCCATCACATCGGCGATCAGCTCGCCAATCTGCGGGTCGGCGGCGGAGACGGTGGCGATCTGCGCGATCTCCTTGCGGCCCTCGACCGGAGTGGCCTCGCTCTTGATGTACTCGACAATCGCGGCGACGCCCTTCTCGATGCCCTGCCGAAGCTGCATCGGGTTCGCGCCAGCGGCCAGGTTCTTCAGGCCCTCGGTGACGATGGCCTGCGCCAGCACCGTCGCGGTGGTCGTGCCGTCGCCGGCGACATCATTCGTGCGGGTCGCAGCCTCTTTGAGAAGCTGTGCACCCATGTTCTCGAAGGGGTCTTCGAGCACGATTTCCTTGGCGACCGTCACGCCGTCATGCGTGACTGAGGGCGAGCCGAACTTCTTGTCAATCGCGACGTTGCGGCCTTTGGGGCCGAGGGTGGTCTTGACGGCGGCGGCGATGATGTCAATGCCCTTCTTGAGCGACCGACGCGCCGCCTCGTCGAAGACGAGTTGCTTGGCCATGTGTCTGTACTCTCCTGTAGATGTGGGTGCATGCGTGCAATCGTCCGCTCACCGAGCGTCTCTCGGCTGCGTGAGCTGGACAACAGAGCGGAAACGGTGGAAATGCGGGGCTACTTCTCGGACGAGTCAATCACCGCAAGGATGTCGGACTCGCGCAGCACGAGCAGTTCATCGCCATCCAGCTTGAACTCGGTGCCGCCGTACTTGGCGAAGAGGACGCGGTCGCCGACCTTGACTTCCATCTCGGCGCGCTTGCCGCTATCCAGCAGCTTGCCCACGCCCACCGCGACCACTTCGCCCTCCTGGGGCTTTTCCTTCGCGGTATCGGGGATGATGAGGCCAGACTTGGTCATCTCTTCCTTCTGCAGGGGCTTGACGACCACACGATCAGCGATGGGTTGGAGCTTCGCAGCCACGGTTTTCTCCTCCTGTAGCGCTACGCTAGCAGTGGCTCGGACCTGCCGGGGTTTTGCCATTCGTTAGTTTTCTCTCGACACGCGCCGACGGATCCCCACCTGTAGCCCTGCACACGCAGGCGCTGGTGAGCGGCATCGGCGTACCGCAGTGAGTATCGCCTACCAGGCGTTAGAGGTGTGTAGACAGGACGTTAGATGTTCGTAGGAGGTGTGTAAGAGGAGTGTTAGCGGAGCCAGACGCGAGCGCTCGCGTTGCGCTCGCGGCGCTGGGGCGCTATACTCGACTTCGCGCCTGGTCAAACACGGTCGCACGCAGTTGGTCGCCAGGAGGGCCACGCGCGCAACCGTCATCGTCATCAGCAGACCGCGCAGGGAGTGTCCGCGAGATGTACAGCGCCTACCTCGATCTCAATCCCGCGCGCGCGTTGAGCGTGCGAACGCTGGGCAGCGCCTCGCGCCGCATCTACTTCAGCCCGGTCGCGCCGCTGCGTGTGCGCCACATGCCACCGCCCCCGCTGCCCGATGGGCGCTGGGTGCGCGTGCGCAACATCCTCGCCGGTCTCGCGCTCGATGAAGTGGAGCGCACCATCACCTCGATGGCGTCTGGATTGGCCCCGACAGCGGCGCCACAACCGCGCCGCATCTACCTGGGGCGCGAGGTGGTCGGCGAGATCATGGAGGTTGGCCCAGAGGCGCGCTTCCTGCGGGTGGGCGACCGCGTGGTCTACCAGAGCGGCCCGTGCTGCGCGACACGCGAGATCGAGCCGCCGTGCCGCCACTGCGCGATGGGTGTCTATGCGCTCTGCGAGAATCGCTATCTACCTGGCCCAGAGCAGGTCGGCGGTGGCTGGGGCGATGAGATGGTTGTCCACGAGCGCCAGCTCTTCCTCGTGCCAGACGGCATGCAGGCCGAACAGGCCGCGCTGCTGGAGCCAACGGCGGCGGCGCTGCATGCTGCGCTGCGCCATCCGCTGCGTGTGGACGACCAGGCGCTCATCCTGGGGGCCGAGACGCATGGCCTGCTCATCACCCAGGCGCTGCGGGTGCTGGCGCCCATGCTCAACATCACCGTCGCGCCAGAGCAGAGCTATCAGGTCGA